>JAVEES010000275.1 GCA_030840285.1 Pseudonocardiales bacterium | reverse complement strand
AACTCTCGTACCCTCAGCGCATCGCCGAAGGTGACCCGTCCGATCACCACAGTCTCTCCCCAATAGGACCGCCTTGTCAGAGATCCTGACGCTTGGTGCGCTTTCAGAGCAAGCAAAGGGCCGTTCGGGCTGCGATTCCGCCGCTCAAATGTCAGATCGGCAGTTATCCACAGCGCTCGCGTGTTTCCACAGTCATTCGCACGCCGCGTCGATGCGGCCAGCGACTGACAGGATGAGTCCGTGACCGACTTCGGGACGGATGGTGAGCATAGGACAGTCCTGGCACCCGGCCACGCCGCAGCCTCCGATGGTGCGGATGCGCGCGGTCGGCGGTTGAACTCCACGGATGTCTTCTGCCTGCTGCTACTCGCTGCCGTGGCGTCGAAGTTTCTGTTCGGAGACGCCCTGAGCCGGCCGGCGGTTCAAGCGTGGACGACGGTCTTCATCGCGATCTGCGTGCAGGCGGCGCCGTTCGTGGCACTGGGCGTCGCGGTGTCAACGGCAATCGCCGTCTTCGTACCACCGGCCTTCTTCGAGCGAGCATTGCCCAGGCGCAGCGGCCTGGCGGTGCCCGTGGCCGGCCTCGCCGGCGGCATCCTGCCTGGCTGCGAATGCGGGTCGGTGCCCGTTGCCGCGAGCCTTTCCCTGCGCGGGGTCCGGGCGGGCCCGGCAGTTGCCTTCCTGCTCTCGGCACCGGCCATCAATCCGGTCGTGCTGATCGCCACCGCCGTGGCGTTCCCCGGCCATCCCGTGATGGTGCTTGCCCGCTTTCTCGCATCCCTGGCAACGGCATTGACGATGGGCTGGTTGTGGACGCTGACCGGACGTGACCTGCCCGTGCGCGGCAACCGGCGCCACGACCACGCCGGGGCAGGGCCATGGCAGCGTGCTACGGCAACCGCGAGCCACGACCTTGCTCAGACCTTCGGCTTGCTGGTGATAGGGGCCGCGAGCGCCGCAACAGTGAACGTCGTCTTTCCGCAGAGTTGGCTCGCCCACGTGGCGGGTAACGAGGTGAGCGGCGTCCTCGCGCTGGCGGTATTGGCTGTTGTTCTCGCGGTCTGCAGCGAATCCGACGCCTTCATCGCAGCGAGCCTCAGTCAGTTCTCACTCACCGCCCGACTGGTGTTCATGGTTGTCGGCCCGGCAGTCGACCTGAAGCTGATCGCGCTGCAGACAGGAACCTTCGGGGGCCGATTTAGCTCGCGCTTCGCCCCGCTCACCTGGATCGTCGCGGTTGCGGCCGCCGTCGGCACCGGAATGGCCCTGTTGTGAACGCGCGTACTCAGGCTTATCTCCTGCTGCTGTTCGGTGGCGCGCTGATCCGGCTGGGGGCCGGCGAGGCGCTGCTGCGATACGTCCGTCCGGTTGCGCGCCCCTGGGTACTGCTGGCCGGAGCCGGCCTCGTGGTGCTCGCGGTCGCGCAACTCATCCAGCAACGCCAGACCGGTAGCCGAGCGCCCGGGTCAGTCCGCACCGGCTGGCTGCTGCTGGCCCCCGTCGTCGCGATCGTCGTCATCGCCCCGCCGGCGCTAGGCACGTTCTCAGCCGCGCACGCGACGTCTCGCGTCGTCGATGCCTCGACCCAGAAGCAGTTTCCGCCGCTTACCGGGCCATCTCCGCATCCGCTCAGCCTTCTTGATTTCACGACCCGGGTGCTCTGGGACTCGGGGCGGACGGTGGCGGGCCACGACGTGCGGCTGACGGGTTTCGTCCTCTCCCAACGGCCGGACGGCTTCGTGCTGGCAAGGTTGGTCATCACGTGCTGCGCGGCGGATGCCAGACCGGTCGAAATCTTTGTCATCAGCCAGGCGCACCCCGCCAAGGGGCAATGGGTGAACCTCGTCGGTCGCTATCGAGGCACCGACCCTGACCAGCCGCTCTTCCCTCGGGTCGCCGCAACCGATGTTCAGCCCACTGCGCAACCCGCCAATCCGTACGATTGATGGCATGTCACGGCGCCGCAGCTGCGTAACGCCGGTTCACAGTGACACGGGATTCCCAGCCCACTCCTATCTGCGACCGGAGTTGAACACAGTTACTTCACAGAAAAACGCACCAGGGTGTTCCCATGGCTGACAACGAGTTCTATGACCCGCCACAGCGCGATGCAAGTTATCCCGCGAATAGTGGCCAGCCTGATTCGCACGCCGCGGGCGGTGTGACGCCGAAGGCCGCCGCGAGCGCACCGACGGACGAGCCGACCAATAAGCCGCCGTCGGGCGAGCAGACGAATGAGCCACCGTCGGGCGAGCAGGCGAATGAGCCAACGTCGGGCGACGCTGTGCCGAACACCAACGTGTACCCACCCGTAGCGGGCCGGGCGGGCAACTATTTCGACGCAGACCAGTCAGGCTACGGCGCTCCGGTCGGCTATCAGCCGGTTCAGACCTACGGCGACACAGCCAGCTACGGCACCTTGGGGGCCGCCGCGCAGGGTCCGGGCTACCACCCGTATCCGGAATACGGTGCGCCCACCGGCCAGCCGAGCGCGGGCCCTGGCACTGCATATTCGGGCAGCTCGTCATATCCCGGCAGCACGTCCTATCCCGGCAGCTCCGCTTATGCCGGCAGCACGTCGCCGGGCGACCCGAACCGTCCGGCCTCGAGTTCACGACGCGCGGCTCCGATGCTGGTCGGCCTGCTGGCTGCCGCCGTCGTCGGGGGATCCGTGGGTGCTGCGACGGTGGCGATAGCCGATCGTCACAACGGAACAGTGGACACCGGTCTCAAGATCACCAACGCCACCGGTGCCCCCGCTGCTCAGACGGACGGGACGGTGGGGGCCGCCGCCGCCAAGATCCGGTCCAGCGTGGTCACGATCGACGTGGCAAGCGGGCAGTCGGCCGGCACCGGATCCGGCGTGATCATCCGCCCGGACGGTTACATCCTGACCAACGATCACGTGATCTCCACGGCGGCCAGCGGTGGCCAGATCCAGGTCGTGCTGTCTGACGGGCGCAGCGCACCAGCATCGATCGTCGGCCGCGACACCTCCGACGACCTCGCCGTCGTCAAGGTGCAAGGCCTGTCCAACCTGAGCGCGGCGACCTTCGGCAAGTCCGCCACCCTGGCCGTCGGTCAGACGGTGGTGGCTGTCGGGGCACCGCTCGGGTTGTCGGACACCGTGACCAGCGGCATCGTCAGCAACACCGCGCGCCCGGTTCGATCAGGCGCCAACGATCAGGCTGTCTTCCAGGCCATCCAGACCGATGCGGCGATCAACCCTGGTAACTCGGGTGGCCCGCTGGTCGACCTGAACGGTTCCGTTGTCGGGATCAACGCGGCGATCGCGACCGACAACTCCGGCGGCGGCCTGCAGATCCCCGGGCAGACCCAGCAGTCGGGCAACATCGGCATCGGATTCGCGATCCCGTCGGATGAGGCCAGCCGGATTGCCAGCGAGCTGATCGCCAACGGCAAGGCGTATCACGCGGTGCTCGGCGTCTCCGTCCGTTCGACGTCCAGCACCACCGGCGCCGGGGTCACACTGTCCGCGGTCAATGCCGGCAGCGCGGGGCAAAAGGCCGGACTCAAGGTCGGCGACGTGGTCACAGCCGTCGACGCCGACCGGGTGACCACCGCCGATTCGCTCATCGCCGCCGTTCGCTCGCATGCACCCGGCGAGCAGGTCAAGGTCAGCTACACCCGGGGCGGCAAGGCGAGCACGGTCACCGTGACGCTCGACAAGTCCGACACCTGATCGCTCACCGGCCGCCCGCTCGCGAGCCAGGCTACTCACGGGTAACGTCGCCCGCGTGGCGACGCACGAGGTCTTCAACGTTCCGCTCCCATGGGCGGGGATCAACACCTTCACGGCGAACCGGACTCTGCACAACGCGCTGGCCGGCGCGACCGGCACCGAGCTCGACGGGCTCACCGCACTAGGCGAGCTCGCGAGCACGCCGCAGGCTCAGGACTGGGCCCGACTGGCCAACGCCTACCCTCCGGTGCTTCGCTCGCACGATCGCTACGGCCACCGCATCGACGAGGTCGAGTTTCACCCGGCATGGCATGAGCTGATGGGCGTCGCGGTCGCCCACGGTCTGCAGGCGGCCCCCTGGTCACCGGCTGCCACCGCGAATGCCCACCTGGTGCGGGCGGCCGGCTTCTACGTGTGGGGGCAGGTCGAACAAGGTCACTGCTGCCCCATCTCGATGAGCTATGCGGCAGTTCCGGCACTGCGCCAGGCGCCCGACCTGCTGGCCCAGTACGGGCCGGGCCTGGCCAGCCGCGCCTACGACTTCGGATTGCGGGCGCCGGCGGGCAAGCGGGGGCTGCTCGCCGGAATGGCCATGACCGAGAAGCAGGGCGGCTCGGATGTCCGCGCGAACACCAGCCAGGCGGTGCCCGCCAGCGACGGCACGTACGTGATCACCGGGCACAAGTGGTTCTGCTCGGCTCCGATGTGTGACCTCTTCCTGGTGCTGGCGAATGCCCCCGGTGGCCTCAGCTGCTTTCTGGTGCCGCGGGTACTACCGGACGGCAGCCGCAACGACTTCGCGATCCAGCGCCTGAAGGACAAGCTCGGTAACAAGTCCAACGCGTCGTCCGAGGTTGAGTTCGGCCGGACCGTCGGCTGGCTGGTGGGCGACGAGGGCCGCGGCGTCCGCACCATCATCGACATGGTCACCATGACCCGGCTGGACTGCGTCATCGGCTCGGCCGCGGTCCAGCGAGCGGCTCTGACCCAGGCGATGCATCACATCGCCGGCCGCTCAGCGTTCGGCGCGCGACTGGCCGACCAGCCCCTGATGAGGGAGGTGGTGGCCGACCTCTGCCTCGAGGTCGTCGCGGCCGAAGCCTTGTTCCTTCGGCTGGCAACCGCGGTGGATCGCAATGAGACCTCGCTGCTCCGGCTCGCCGTAGCAGCCGGAAAGTTCTGGGTGTGCAAGCGAACGCCCACCGTCGTCGGCGAGGCATTGGAATGCCTGGGCGGTGGCGGCTTCGTCGAGGAGTCCCCGCTGCCCAGATACTTCCGGGAATCCCCACTCAATTCGATCTGGGAGGGATCGGGAAACGTGATCGCGCTCGATGTCGTGCGGGCGTTGACGCGCGACCCGGCCGCCGTCCAGGCCCTGCGATCAGAGCTCGAGCCGACGGCAGGCCTCGACCCGCGTCTGGACACCGCAGTCGCCGGACTCGAGAAATTACTAGGTGCGCTCGGAACCGACCCGGACGCCGACGCACGTGCGGCCCGCGCGCTCGCCGGTGCGATAACGACGACCCTGCAGGCCTCCGTGTTGGTGGCCGCTGCGACCGACCCGTCCAGCACCGCCGTGGCCGAGGCATTCCTGGTGACGAGGCTGTCCGAATCAGCGCCATCCGTGTTCGGCATGGGCAAGGGCATGGCGGCTGAAACCGTCGCTGCGGTGATCGAACGGGTGGGTCTTCAAACCGCGTAACCGCCGCTCTTGAAATCCCTCACGGACGGGGACCTCGGGTTAGCCCCAGTCCCGCAAACCGTAACTGTGTGTAACAATTTGGGCGCATTCTGTGATCGCCATAAAGTCGCATTGAGTTAGGACGAAACTACTGGGTGTAACGACTCCAGCCCAGAGGATCCCCCATGCCGTCCATCAACCGCCGAGCTGTGCGGCTGGGCGCACTCCTGGTAGCGACGGCTCTGTGCGCGGGTGTGCTTGCCGCGCTGCTGCCCACTCCACCGGCTGGCGCCGCGGTCACCAGCGTCCTGACGAACTCAGCACCCCCCAGCGATAGCAACGGCTACTCCTGGGTCAGTTACTACCGGGGTCTTGCGGGCCTGGGCGAAGTATCGCGGAACGCCACGATGGAGTCCC
>JAVEES010000271.1 GCA_030840285.1 Pseudonocardiales bacterium | reverse complement strand
ATCCCCACTTCAGCAACGCCGCTGCCTGCTGATCTTGATCCAGCGGTGCGCGCTGGTTGCGCAGGAACACGATGCCCAGCCGCTTACCGTTGCGCTCGGCCGCGCAGAGGTAGGTATGCAGCGCAGCGTCCGTGTAGCCGGTCTTGGCCACCAGGGCGCCGGGGACGGACCGCAGGAAGTTCAGCGACTGGTTGTCGAACTGGTAGCTGCCGACCTTGCCGTACTTGCTGCTCTTGGCGGGGTAGGTGGCGCTGGCGAGCCGGTCGTAGCGGACGAAGCGCGGATCGTCGACGGCCTTGCGAAGCACCAGCGCCAGGTCGTAGGCGGAGGTCAGCTGTTGCCAGCCGTCCAGCCCGGACGGCGTCTGGACGACGGTGTCGTAGGCACCGAGGGCGCCGGCCGTGGCGTTCATCTGGGCGACCGTCTTGGCCACACCGCCGTTGGCCTCGGCGAGCGCTGCGGCGGCGTCGTTGCCGGACACCAGCATCAGCGCCGCGAACAGGTCATCGACGGTGTACCTCGCGCCGGCCAGCAACCCGACAGCTGATCCTTCGGCTGAGGCCGCCGCCTTCGAGACCGTGACGATCTTCTTGCCGGGCAGGTTGGGGAGCACCGTGATCGCGGTGAGCACCTTCAGGATGCTGGCCGGCTGGTATCGGCCATGGGGATCGCGCGCTGCGAGGATCTCACCCGACTCCAGGTCGGCGAGGACCCAGGCTCGAGCGGTGAGGTTTTTCGGCAGCTTCGAAGCATCCCGCGGCACGATCAAGCCCCGAGCGGCCAGCGCCGCGCCGCCTGGGACCGAGCCGTCGGGAGCAAGCCCGCCGGGTGGGGGATGTGGATCCGGCGCCTCGGGCGAGATCCCGGCCGAGGTGGGCTTTGGTGCATGCAGCTGGACGGCGGCCGGCGATTCCGGAGTGGCCGCGATCGCTACCGGGCCGGTAAGCAATAGGCCGAACACAGCGCCGGCGGCTGTCGCCTGCCGGAGGGTCCGCCGCAGCGGCCAGCCGGGACGGCCGCGGGGATTGCTCGGTGCCTGCACGTGCGCCAGGCTAGTCGAGCACTGCTGATGCTTCGCCGAAGTTGCGCCAGGACGATCCGTCGATCCGATCGTGCCGGCGATGAACTGGTCTCTGCGCTATGGCTCACGGCAGGCCGGTAATCACGATGCGGATAGAGGCCGATACTGGAATCATGCTGATGTCCAAGCGGGTCTCGTGGTTCCTCCTAGCGTTCGGCGTGTGGAGCTGGGTCATCTGGCCCGTATTCCTGAAGAACATCTGGGCCGACCAGCGCTCGTGGCAGCACGGGATGACGGCATTCTTCGGCGTCCACCTCGTCCTGACGGCCGCCTCGCTCGCGCTCGGCACCGCAATCGGGATTCTGGGCATCCGGGGCATGCGCAGCGCTCGGCCCGACCCGGCCGAGCAGTCGACCGCTCCGATCAACGCCGGCCACGCCACCCGCTGACCGGGTGACCTAGATTCCGCTCGGCGTTCCCGCGGTGACTGGCTGACTGGCTGACTTAGCTCCCGCTCAGCGTTCCCGCGTAGACACCCGCCCGGGCGGCCGTCTCTCCGGCCGGCCGCGCGGGCCCCGCGTAGCTGCGCGTGACAGCCTCCTGCCAGTTGGCGTACTCCCGGTCGCGCAGCGCACTGTCCATGCTCGGGTTCCATTCCGCGGCGCGGTGCCAGTTTCGCCGCAGCGACGTCCGGTCCGGCCACATGCCGACCGCGAGGCCGCTGGCATATGCCGCGCCCAGCGATACCGTCTCGGCCATCATCGGCCGGACGACGGGGGTGTCGAGGATGTCGGCGATGAATTGCATCAGCAGGTTGTTGGCCGTCATGCCACCGTCGACGCGCAGTTCGCGAAGCGCCAGGCCGGTGTCGGCGGTCATCGCGTCGATCACCTCGCGGGTCTGCCAGGCGGTGGCCTCCAGCACGGCGCGCGCCAGGTGCCCGCTGGTGACATAGGACGTCAGGCCGGTGATGACGCCGCGAGCGTCACTGCGCCAATGCGGCGCGAGTAGGCCGGCGAAGGCCGGCACGATGTAGCAGCCACCGTTGTCGCCGACGGTGCGGGCCAGGGTCTCGATCTCGGGTGCGCTCGAGATCAGGCCCAGCCCGTCGCGCAGCCATTGCACCAGCGAGCCGGTGACCGCGATGGAACCCTCGAGCGCGTAGCGGACCGGCTCCCCAGCGGCTTGGAAGGCCACCGTGGGAATCAGGCCGTGTCGCGAGGTTACGAGCTCCGTCCCGGTGTTGAGCAGCACGAAACTACCGGTGCCATAGGTGCATTTGGCCTCGCCCGCCTCGAAGCAGGTCTGGCCGAACAACGCAGCCTGCTGGTCGCCCAGCGCCGCACCGATCGCGACACCGGGCAGTACCTGGGTGCAGGCGCCGTAGCGCTCGATAGACGGGCGGATCTCCGGTAGCACCTGAGCAGGCACGTCGAAGAAGGCCAGCAACTCCCGATCCCATCGGCAGGTACGGATGTTCATCAGCATGCTGCGGCTGGCATTGGTGACGTCCGTGAGATGCAGGCCGCCGTTCGCGCCGCCGGTGAGGTTCCAGATCAGCCAGCTCTCCATCGTGCCGAACATCAGTTCACCCGCCACGGCACGCTGCCGCGCGCCGGGCACCGCGTCCAGAATCCAGCGCAGCCTGGACGCGCTGAAGTACGGCGCGAAGGGCAGGCCGCAGAGCTCGCTGACCCGTGCCGCTCGCGGGTCCGCGGCCATCGATTCGATCAGCCCGGCCGTCCGGGTGTCCTGCCAGACGATCGCCCGGTGGATCGGCCGGCCGGTCGCCCGTTCCCAGACCACCGATGTCTCGCGCTGGTTCGCGATCCCGATCGCCGCGACGTCCCCCGGGCCGGCCTCGGCGTCGGCGAGGGCGGCGGGCACGAGCTGGGACAGCTGGGTCCAGATCTCGCTGGCATCGTGTTCGACCCATCCCGGCTGGGGAAAGTGCTGCTCGTGCTCGTGCTGGCGCAGGGCGACCAGGCGTCCCGAGCGGTCGAAGAGGATGGCACGCGTCGAGGTGGTCCCTTGGTCGACAGCGAGGACGTAACGTCGGCTCATCGACGCCGGGTGGCCAGATCGCGCGAGACCGATCGCGCCGTGCTTCGCACGTGTTCGACCAGCTTGGGCCGCGGCTCGCCGCGAGGATTGCACAGCCGCTCGGTCGAGCCGGCGATGCCGATCGCGGCGACGGTACGGCCGACCTCGTTGCGGATCGGAGCGGCGATCGAGGCGACGCCTTCGGCGAATTCGCCGACCTCGCCAGCCCAGCCACGTCGACGGACCTCGACGAGTTCACGGGCCAGGACGCGTCGCGACGTCACGGTGCGTGCGGTGTAGCTGTCCAGCAGATCGTCTTGGCGAGGGCCGAAGGCCGTCTTGCCGGCCAGCAGCACCTTGCCGAAGGCGCAGGCGTGCAGCGGCAGTTCGACGTCGACCGCGAGTTGCTGCACCGAATCGTCGGGCCGGAACACGTGGTGGATGACGAGCGCCGCGTCACCGTGCGCAACAGCGACGCGTACCGACTCGCCCGTCCGTCCGGCCAGCGCATCGGCCCAGTTGAGGGCTCGTGAGCGAAGCGCGTTGGGGTCCAGTGGGTCACCCGCGAGCCGCCCGAGGCCGGTACCGAGCCGGTACGGACCACCCACCGTGCTCTGCTCGACGAAACCGACCGCGAGCAGCGTCTTCAGCAGGCCGTGCGTGGTGGTCTTGGCCAGGTCCAGCGTGTCCGCGATCTCGCCCAGGCCGAGCCGGTCTGGGTTGTCGGCCAGCAAATGAAGGATCGCTGCGGCCCGTTCGATCGACTGGATGGAACCCGGCACCGGCTCACGCTATCCGTCCGGCGTGCTTAAGGGTGTTCGACATTGTCGAACTGGAAGCCTTTTGGGCACGGCCCATGCCTCCTAGATTTCGGCTCCTGCGACGCGGCTGCGGGCCCGTCGCCTTTCCCCGGACGAGAGGTTTGAGCCTATGTCGAACACGGTCGAAACGAAGGTGAGCGGCGGTGCCCCGCGTGACGAGGACGTCCGCGGCACCCAGCGGTCCCCGGCAATTGCGGGGGAGTTGCTGGCAGAGTTCTTCGGTACCGCCATCATCATCCTGTTCGGGACCGGCGTGGTCGCCCAGGTCGCAGCCGCCGGGATAGGTGATCACGACAGCATCGCGTGGGCCTGGGGGCTGGGCGTCACACTCGGCATCTACG
>JAVEES010000237.1 GCA_030840285.1 Pseudonocardiales bacterium | reverse complement strand
ATCGCCGCCTTCTCATTCGGCAAATACCGAAGGGAGGCAGTGCCATGACCGCAACGAGCACCAGCTCAACATCGAATTCCCGCTTCCGCTATGGAAATCCAACGGTCGAGTGCAACGGCGCCGAGCTCCACAAGCAGTGCCGCCAACTCGCCACCGTGCTGACCATCACCGGCGCGATCGATGAGGTGAACGTCGGCCTGGTGGTGGCTCAGGCAAAGGGTTGCATCATCGCGGAGAAGCCCTTCATCCTCGATCTGAGCGGCGTCACGACATTCGCTGCACAGGGCATCGAGCTGCTCGACGCCATCGATCAGGCGTGCTACGCCGCAGGCGACGAGTGGTCGCTGATCGCCAGCCAGTCGGTGTCACGCACCCTCCGCCTGTGCGGGGTCGACGACGTCTTCCCCGCCACGCCGTCGGTTGCCGATGCGCTGCACCACTTCTCGGACGTCGCAGGCGAGCGTCGGCGCATCCTCCCCATCCTCACCAAGTCCGCCTGAGCGCAAGGATCTACGACATGTTGATTGACGTCCGCTGGCTGCGCTTCCTCCTGCAGCGCCACCACAAACCCGCCCTGGTTGCGCCGACGCGCTGATTCGAAGGGGGTCCGGGTCCACCCTGGTTCTGGAAATGCCCACCGGCGAGCGAATTCGCTCGCCGGTGGGCATTTCGCTAGCAATCGCCGAAGTGGAGCAGCCCCAGCGGGCCGGTGACACAGCCGGGCCCGTAGTTGTCGTAACCGCCATACCCGCCGTAGCCGTAGGCCGGCGGCGGACACTCGACTGGCGGGGCATGACCGCCGCGGTGGCTACCTGCCGGTCAGAACCGCTTTGAACTCGTCGAGCGTCGTCTTCATCAGATCGGAGAATTCCCGGTCGTTGGCCTCGTCGACCCAGAGTCCGAACGCGATCTTGAAGACCGCAATGCCTGCCTCGGCGGTCAGTGTCGCGGCGGGATCGCCGACCCCACGTCCGCGCAGGGCGCCCGCCACCGCTGCCGCCAGCGACGAGAGCTTCGTCAGCTCACGTTCCTGAAGGCTCGGATTCGCGTCGAGGACGGCTTGGCGCCGCCTGGAGTGCTCGACGCGCCCTTCGAAGAAGACCGCGGTAGCGGCGAGCGCCTCTGCGACGGCATCGATCGGCGACAGTGAGTCTGGTGCGTTCGCAACCGTGTTCTCGAACGGCTCGGCATCCCACGGGACCGGGACTACTCGAGGATCTGGGCAAGGGACACTACTTCGCCGAGAGGACATGACCGTCCCAGGGCGAGTCAGTAGCCGGACAACAGCGTCTGCAGGCGAGCCAGGTCCGGCTGGGCAGCCGCGCTGTGGACGCGGCCGCGATGGTCGGGCCGTCTACCCCAGATGAAGAGATGCCTTGCGGCGGGCTCGAACTCGACCCTCGCAACGCTCCCTTCGGCGGGCCAGGAGCCCCAAACCAGGCTGGCGGAACCATCCTCGACGACGACACTCAGATCGGGCTGACCGACCGACGTCAGCGTGACGTGGAAGTCCATGTCCGGGTTCGGATCGTGTTGCCGCCCTGCGACCAACAGTATTCGTCCCAGCTCTCCGACGGAGTGCTTCATCAGGTCCATTGCGCCAAGCAATGATCCACCGATGTCGTCGTCGCCGGCGAGGTCCCAGCGGTGCAGTGCATGCTCGTTTCGCACGTGCGGGATGAACTTGGCGACGGCCATGTGTCGGCCCGTCCACGGGATGACGGCATCCGGGTCGCGAGCCAGCACGTCGGCGATCAGGGTTCGCATTCGGTGATCCTCGCCGTCGAGCCGATCCGACACCGCACGATGCCCCGCTTGCCGGAGGGGCGCCTCACGTTCTTCGAAGCTGCGAGTTTGCGGCACCGGATCACCCTGCAGAAACGGGTCGAGGTGTCGGATGACTTCGACGGCGATGCCGAGGACGTGAGCGGCGACCTCCCGCGTGGTCCACCCAGCACACGCACTGACGGCGTCCGGCGGGGTGCCCTCGAGGGTCGTTAGGAACGCCTCCGCCTCTTGGTTTCGTTCGATCACCACGCTGACGTCTCCTCGTCGCCGTCCTGCAGTTGGCTACCCCGACGATCGGGGCCAAACACTTCGATACGGGTCGAACCATTGTTGAGGTGCGTTTGGCGCACGCTGACGGCGGGGTAAATACACTGCGTGAGCGAACGTGACAACCTGGTTCCGACCGAATCTGGTGCTGCCGGAACCCGGAGCGGATCCATGCCCACCAGCGGCGATCCCTCTCTCGAACTGTTCGGCCATGGCTGGACACCGAACCAAGAGCCGTCGCCCGATCAGGCCTCCTATCGGGGCAGGCACCGCGCCGAGGACGCGTAGTCCTCATCTCGGAGCAGCTACCGAAGCCTTGCCGAGAGGTACGGGGCGGTCCTGCTCTCTCGCGCCTTCGCCACGGTCTCCGGCGTGCCCGCCGCCACCACCCGGCCCCCCGCGTCGCCTGCTCCAGGCCCGAGATCGATCACCCAGTCCGCTCCTGCGACCACGCCCATGTCATGCTCGGCGACGACGACGGTATTGCCGGCGTCGACCAGCCGGTGCAGTTGCCGCTCGAGCAGCTCGACGTCGGCCGGATGCAGACCGGTCGTCGGCTCGTCGAGGACGTAGAACGTGTGTCCGCGGCGGGCTCGCTGCAACTCGGACGCCAGCTTGATGCGTTGCGCCTCGCCGCCAGACAACTCGGTGGCCGGCTGTCCGAGTCGTAGGTA
>JAVEES010000220.1 GCA_030840285.1 Pseudonocardiales bacterium | reverse complement strand
GAGATAGTCGTTGTAGGCGGCGTGGTACTGGTCGCCCTCGCTGCGAGCGGGGGCTGTGGTGCTGTCGGGCATGACGTAACCCCGGTAGACGGTGGGAGCCTGGCCCGGCTTGAGATCCTGAGAGATCAGATCGGCTGGGCCGATGGGAGCGACGCCGTTGCCCTGCCGGACCACAAGATCGGTACCGCCGCCCGAGGACTTCGGCGGGCGCACGGCATCGCGCAGCACGCGCAACCAGAACAACAGCACGAAGCCGCTGAATGCCCACCATTGCAGGACGTAACTGAAGTTCTGCAAGTCGAAGTGCTTGCTGTTGGAGACCCGCAATTGCCACCGGCCGAGCAGCACCATTGCCACCACGGCGGACCAGACGAGCAGGTGCAGGCCGATCCAGCGCGGCGCGAGGAACTTTCTGATTGTCCGAACCCGCGTCGCGGCGGCCGAGCTGCCTGCGAATCTAGCCATGTCCCCACATCGTGACGTATTCCAAGAGTGAGCTTCGGCCCCGATCCTACGTCGCCTGCCACAAGTACGGAGCTGGCCAGCAGGCCCGCATGCCGTGCCACAATGCAGGTGGAGTGTCATGACAGCCACTGTGCGGGGCAGGGCGGGCAATCTGCCGCTGGAAATGAGCAGCTTCGTCGGCCGCCGCCGTGAGGTGGCGGAGGCGAGGCGGTTGCTGACGGCCTTTCGACTGGTGACCCTGGCCGGCGTCGGCGGTGTCGGCAAGACCCGGCTCGCGCTGCGAGTGGCCGCCGAGGCACGGCGGACTTTTGACGATGGCGTGTGGTTCGTCGAGTTGGGCAATCTGCACGACTCAGCCCTGCTCGCGCACACCGTCCTTGATTCGCTGGGGCTGCGGGAACAGCCGGGCCGTCCACCCCTGGCGCTGCTGACCGAATATCTGGCATCGCGGCAAATACTGGTGGTCCTGGACAATTGCGAGCACCTGGTTGCCGAATGCGCCGAGCTGGTCCAGACGATGCTGGCGGCCGGTCCGGAAGTGCGGGTGCTGGCTACCAGCCGCGAGCCGCTCAATGTCCGCGGTGAAGCTTCGCTGGCAGTGCCGGTGCTGTCGGTGCCGGGCGAGCGGCAGGCGCGTTCCCCGAGCGAGCTGTACGGGTTCGAGGCCGTGGCGCTCTTCGCGGAACGGGCCGGGACGGCTGTCCCCGGGTTCAGTATCACCACCGAGAACGATGTCGCGGTGGCTGAGATCTGCCGGCGGCTCGACGGGCTGCCGCTGGCCATCGAGTTGGCGGCGGTTCGGCTGAGGGCGCTGTCGGCGCAGCAGATCGAGCGCCGGCTTTCTGACCGCTACCGGCTGCTCACCGCCGGACCACGTGACCGGCCGGCCCGCCAGCAGACGTTGCGCGCCTGCATCCAGTGGAGCTTTGACCTGTGCACACCGCTGGAGCAGCTGCTCTGGGCCCGGCTGGCAGTGTTCGCCGGCGGGTTCGACCTCGACGCCGCCGAGGGTATCTGCGCCGGTGACGGGCTGGCGCCTGAGGACATGCTGGATCTGGTGACCTCCCTGGTGGACAAGTCGATTCTCAACCGGGACGAGAACGGCGACGTGGTGCGCTACCGGCTGCTGGACAGCCTTCGCGAATTCGGCACCGAAAGACTGCGCCACTCCGGCGAGTACGGTGCGGTGCGTCGGCGGCACCGGGACTGGTACGCCGAACTGGCCGGGCGATCGGACGCCGACTGGATCGGTCCGCGCCAGGCAGAGTGGCAAACGCGGCTGAGCCTGGAGCATGCCGATATCCGGGCCGCGCTGGACTTCAGCCTCGCCGAACCCGGTGAGGCCCAGGTAGCACTGCGGACGGCCCTGGCCCTGCACTGGTACTGGTTCACCCGTGGCGGGTTCAGCGAGGGCCGGCACTGGCTCGATCAGGCCCTGGCGCGCGACCCAGTACTCAGCGAGATTCGCAGCCGAGCGCTCTACACCGACAGCATGCTTGCTGAGTTGCAGGGCGACTTCGCTGCCGCAGCGATTCTCGTCGAACGGGGCGATGACCTGGCGGCTCGCCTGGGTAGCGCCTATCCGCGGATACACGCTGCGCTGGCCGGCGGATTTTTCGGCTGCCTGGGCGGTGATCCGGCTGACGCGGTAACGCATTTCGAACGAGCTCTGGAGATTCTCGGCACCAATGGTGACACCCGTTGCGAGGTCGAGGCCTGGCTCGGTCTGGCCCTTGCGAGCAGCCTGCTCGGCGACGCAGCGCGCGCGTCAGCCTGCCACGAGAGAACCCTCGCCCTGCTCGAACCCCGCGGCGAGGTGTGGTATCGGTCCTACTCGTTGTGGAACCTCGGATTTGCGGCGTGGCTGCACGGTGACCAGCAGCGGGCGGCCAACCTGTTCCAGAAATCCCTTGAGTTGAAACGTATGGTGGATGACCCCTCGGGTACCGGCTGGAGCATCGAGGGGATGGCGTGGGTGGCAGCCAGCGAGCACGACGCTCGACGTGCCGCCACGTTACTCGGTGCCGCCGCCTCGATTTCTGAGGCAATGGGCACGCTGGCCGTCCCGAATCCCGGCCTGGTCGACGCGCACCAGCACTGCGAACAGCAAGCCCGCCAGGAGCTCTCCGAAGGCGAGTACCAGGCGGCCTACGAGCACGGGATGAAGCTGTCGCTTTCAGACGCTATCGCTTATGCCTTGCGGGAAAAGGCCAAAGTCGCCCCGCCCGCCGACGGGCCGGATAAGACGATGCTCACCCGCCGCGAGTGGGAGGTCGCGGACCTGATCGCCGAAGGCCTGACCAACAAAGAGATCGCGGCCAGGTTGGTGATCTCGCAGCGAACAGCCGAGGGGCACGTGGAACGCATTCTCGTCAAGCTCGGAGTCACCTCACGCGCAAGGGTAGCCGCCTGGATCACCGCACGGGCCAAGCAGGATGGGGGCGCTGGCTCACCATGATCACGACTGGGGGGACGCTGGCGACTGATGGGCTTGCCGGTGGGAACGGGCCCACAGCGCAAACGCGTTCGCCACTCCCCCAAGTTGAGGCCGCAACTCAGGAAAGTGGCGGAGCAGTACCGAGACCATGGTGTTCTCATCGATCCATTGCAGGCCTTCTGCGGTGTACACCTGAGGCGTGAAATCGTGGGTGAAGAACCGATCGCTGTTGAGCCGCCGTGATGCCATCAGGATGAAGATCCGAAAAGCGGTGTCGCTGAACGCGAAACCCGCCGGGCGGTCTTCGGCGAACATCCCCGACAGCAGATCCACCTGATCGAGGTCGCCGTGATACACCTCAGCCAGTTCCCTTGCCCATACGGGGTTGCTGGTGATCTCGCCGAAGTTCCTGGGAACCGGCAGCTGCAGCAACCTGCGAAACTCGGTGTAGCGCGGCACGCCGAGTTCACGGCAACGCAGGATGTCGGTCGCCGCGAGATCCATCAACTCGTGATTGTCGGGACGGCGGAACTGCTGAAGATGGGCCGGGTAGTTGTGCAGGCAGACCACCCCAGGATTCATGGTTCCAAAGCTGTAGATCAGGTCGCTGAGTCGGTTCGTCCGCATCAGATCGGCACCCGCCGGCCCGGTCAATGCATCGAACTGGGTTACCCCCAGGGTCGCGCTGTCATCCTCGAGCGAGCGGAAGTCGAATACGTCGGGGATAAGTGGGTGCATGCGGTACACCGCGACGAATTCCTCGGTCAGCGCGAACGGAACGCCGTAATCGTCGGTGGCCGAACCGGGGATTCCGGAGATGACCTCGCTGTGACTTATCCGTCCGAAAACCGAATGCAGCCGGCTTCCTGCCAAGCCGTACCAGTTGGCGTGCAGGGCTGTGACAGCCGTCGGATGGGCGGTCACCGCCGGCGTCCACTCGATGGTGTGGATCTTGGCGAGCAGCGCGGCGTTGATCAGCCGGGCCCGCTGGAACAGCGTCTCGTCGTCGAAGTCCGGGTGCGCGGCCGCCAGCGCGTCGCAGATAGCGTTGTGTTCATGGGCGAAAAGCGTCTGCATCATGCCCATCCCGAGCCAGAAGCCAGGAACCAGCGTGGGGTTGCTCTTGGGATCCTCGGGGATCGGCGGCATACCGTCCACCAGGCGTAGCTTGCCGCCCTCGCGGCTGCGCAGGAACGTCTGCTCGGCAAGGTTGTTGCCATAGATCTGCGAGCCGTCCCACCAGTGCGTCATGACGTTGAGATGGGTCGGCGGGTTCGGCGAATCGGGCGGCGAGGTTGGGTCATCGGGCGAGCGCATCACCAGCAGCGGCGGCTCGGGCCAGTCGTCGCCCTCGACGGCC
>JAVEES010000196.1 GCA_030840285.1 Pseudonocardiales bacterium | reverse complement strand
CGGTTCTTCGGGCCGTCGATGAGCTCCAGGACAAGTCGGTCGTCTCTGACCCGACGTGGGCGGTGCTGTCTGAACATCTAGACGAGCGTCAGCGCATGGATCTCGTCTTCACTATCGGCTGCTATGGCGCACTCGCCATGGCTATCAACACCTTTGGCGTAGAACCCGACCAGGAGAGGTAGAAGTGGCACATTTTCCGAAACCGGCCGCCGGTAGTTGGACACAGAACTGGCCGGAACTCGGCACTGCGCCGGTCAACTATGAGGACTCCATCAACCCGGAGCACTTCAAGGTCGAGCAGCAGGCGATCTTCAAGAAGACCTGGCTCAATGTCGGCCGCGTAGAGCGGCTACCGAAGAAGGGCAGCTACTTCACCCGCGAGATGCCTTCGGCTGGGCCGGGCACTTCGGTGATCATCGTCAAGGACAAGCAGGAAGTGGTGCGCGCGTTCTACAACATGTGCCGTCACCGCGGTAACAAGCTGGTGTGGAACGACTACCCGGGCGAGGAGGTGTCGGGCACCTGCCGCCAGTTCACCTGCAAGTACCACGCGTGGCGCTACAGCCTCGAAGGTGACTTGACGTTCGTCCAGCAGGAGGGTGAGTTCTTCGACCTCGACAAGGGTGACTACGGCCTGGTTCCCGTGCGCTGCGAGGTGTGGGAAGGGTTCATCTTCATCAACTTTGACAACGGCGCCGCGCCGCTGACGGAATATCTCGGCGACTTCGCGAAGGGGCTAGAGGGCTACCCGTTCCACGAGATGACCGAGCATTACAGCTACCGCTCGGAGATCAACGCCAACTGGAAGTTGTTCATCGACGCGTTCGTCGAGTTCTACCACGCACCGATCCTGCACATGAAGCAGGCGGAGAAGGAAGAGGCCGAGAAGCTGGCCAAGTTCGGCTTCGAGGCGCTGGCGTACGACATCAAGGGCATCCACTCGATGGTGTCGTCCTGGGGCGGCATGTCGCCGCCGAAAGACCTCAGCATGGTCAAGCCGATCGAGCGGATCCTGCACAGCGGCCTGTTCGGTCCGTGGGACCGGCCGGACATCGAGGGCATACAGCCCGACGAATTGCCACCTGCCATCAATCCCGGCCGTCATAAGTCCTGGGGCACTGACTCTTTCGAGTTCTTCCCCAACTTCACGCTGCTGTTCTGGGCACCGGGCTGGTACCTCACCTACCATTACTGGCCAACCGCGGTCGACAAGCACATCTTCGAGGCCGACTTGTACTTCGTGCCGCCGAAGAACCTTCGTGAGCGGCTCTCCCAGGAACTTGCTGCGGTGACGTTCAAGGAGTACGCATTCCAGGACGCCAACACCCTGGAGGCCACCCAGACGCAGATCGGCACAAGGGTCGTCACGGACTTCCCGCTGTGCGATCAGGAGATCCTGCTGCGCCATCTACACAAGACCGCATGGGATTACGTCAACGCGTACAAGAACAATGACAACGGCTCGACCAACGGCAAGCACGATGCCAAGGCCTCCCAAGACGAAGCAGAGAAGGATGCGGCGCATGTCTAAGTTGCCGGAGGAATTCGCCGACCTCGAGCGGTTCAGCGACTGGTGCCTGCCGACGGAGGAAGAGCGCTACTCGAAGCGCCTGAACTCGACGATGGCCGAGATGCAGGAACTCTACGATGCAGGAATGGCTCGACTGGAAGACATCATGGTCTACGTCGACGCGCGCGTCCCGCTCAAGGGGATGCCCAAGGACGCCAAGGCGTTGGTGCATCTGGGACAGTCAATCGTGATGGTGAGCTTCCCGGTCGAGGTGTGGAAGCAACCACGCGTGCTCGACAGCGGCGCCTCCTACATCCAACTCATCAAGGAGCCGGTGGTCTGAGCGTGCTGACCCTCAAAGCAGCGGGTCTACTTGACGTCGAAGCCGGCGAGATCGTCCGGCCGGGGATCGTTCGTGTCGAAGACGATCGGATCGTCGGCACCGGAGGCGCGGCCGAAGGTGACGTCATCGATCTCGGGGATTCCATCCTTCTGCCCGGCCTGATGGACATGGAGGTCAACCTCCTGATGGGCGGGCGCGGTGAGAACCCAGGGCTGTCGCAGGTGCAGGACGATCCGCCGACCCGAGTGCTGCGTGCGGTTGGCAACTCCCGGAGGACGCTGCGCGCGGGGTTCACCACCGTGCGCAACCTCGGGTTGTTCTTCAAGACAGGCGGTTACCTGCTCGACGTCGCGCTGGGAAAGGCGATCGACGCTGGCTGGATCGAGGGCCCGAGGGTAGTACCCGCCGGGCACGCGATCACTCCGACCGGTGGGCATCTGGACCCGACGATGTTCGCCGCGTTCATGCCGGGTGTGCTGGAGCTGACCGTCGAGGAGGGCATCGCCAACGGGGTCGACGAGATCCGAAAGGCTGTGCGGTACCAGATCAAGCACGGCGCCCAGCTGATCAAGGTGTGTTGTTCCGGTGGTGTCATGTCGCTGACCGGAGAGGCAGGGGCACAACACTATTCGGATGAGGAGCTGGCTGCGATCGTCGACGAGGCGCATCGGCGTGGTCTGCGAGTCGCCGCGCACACGCACGGCGCCGAGGCGGTCAAGCACGCGGTGGCGGTCGGCATCGACTGCATCGAGCACGGCTTCTTGATGGACGACGAGGCCATCAAGATGCTCGTCGACAACGACCGGTTCCTGGTGACCACTCGGCGGCTAGCCGAGGCGATGGACGTCTCGAAGGCGCCAAAAGAGCTGCAGGACAAGGCCGCCGAAATGTTCCCGAAGGCGCGTACGTCGATCAAGGCCGCGTACGAGGCCGGGGTGAAGATCGCCGTCGGCACCGACGCGCCCGCGATCCCCCACGGCCGCAACGCCGACGAACTCGTCACCCTTGTCGACTGGGGTATGCCGCCTGCCGCGGTGCTGCGCGCGGCGACGGTGGTGGCGGCCGATCTAATCAACAAACCTGACCTCGGCAAGTTGGCAGAGGGCTACCTCGCCGACATCATCGCCGTGCCTGGCGACCCGCTACTGGACATAAGCGTTACACAGAACGTAAGTTTTGTAATGAAAGGAGGCAAGGTCTTTGTCAACAAGAACTGAGGATCTAGTTGAGATCCAGCAGCTCCTCGCGAAGTACGCGGTGACCATCACCCAGGGCGACATCGACGGCCTCGTCTCAGTGTTCACTCCCGACGGTACCTACAGCGCCTTCGGCGAAACGTATGCGCTTGAACGCTTTCCGGTGTTGGTCGACGCCGCGCCGAAGGGCCTGTTCATGACCGGCACCGCACTGGTCGACCTCGATGGCGACACCGCAACGGGTACCCAGCCACTGTGCTTCATCGAGCATTCCCAGCACGACATGCGAATCGGCTACTACCGCGACACCTACGAACGCACCGCCGACGGCTGGCGCCTGAAGACCAGAGCGATGACCTTCATCCGGCGAAGCGGTGACCATGACCACGGCAGGCCGCACGCGATCGGCCGACCGTCTGCATGAACGTCGCCGAGTTCCGGTCGAACCTGCGTGCGTGGCTCGACGAGAACGACCTGACACCACCGCCTGGCGACCACTCGCTGGACGCCCACCACGCGCAGCACTCCAGAGTGCTGCGCGCCCTTTACGACGCTGGCTGGATGCGTTGGGGCTGGCCGGAATCCGCGGGTGGACTCGGTGGGCCGATGATCTTGCGCGCGATCGTGGGTGAGGAGGTCGTCGGCCGCGGCCTCGACGAACCCGGCCCGTATTCGATGCTCGAGGTGTTGACCCCGACGATGATCGACTACGCCAGTCCCGAACTCGCCGCGGAGATGGTGCCGCGGTTGTTGTCGGGCAGCGAGACCTGGTGCCAAGGCTTCTCGGAACCCGGATCGGGTAGCGATCTGGCGTCGCTGACCACCCGGGCCGAGCAGCGCGGCGACTCGTGGGTCGTCAACGGCCAGAAGGTCTGGACGAGCTTCGCGCAGTACGCGACCCGCTGCGTGCTGCTCACCCGCACCGGCGGGCCGGATACTCCGAACCACGCGGCGATCACCGCGTTCTTCGTGGACATCGACACCCCCGGCGTCACGGTTCGGCCCCTGCGCACGATGCACGGCGTCGACGAGTTCTGTGAGGTCTACTTCGACGATGTAGTGGTCCCCGCCGACCGTATGCTCGGAAACCCCGGCGACGGCTGGCAGTTGGCGATGGATCTGCTGCCCTATGAACGCTCGACCTGCTTCTGGCAGCGCATCGCGTACCTGTACTCCCGGTTCGATGCGCTCGTCGGTGAAGTCAGACAACTCGGGCAGGCCGCGGACTCGCATCTGGGCGACGCATATCTGGCCCTGCACACGTTGCGCTGCCGCTCCCGGGCCACGCAGCACCGGCTCGCCGACGGTCAGAAGCTGGGTCCGGACACCTCGATCGACAAGGTGTTGCTGGCCAGCGCCGAACAGCAGCTTTATGACACCGCACGGGATCTGATGCCGGGCGTCATCGAACTCGACGACACCGCCTGGCGCACCGAGTTCCTGTATTCACGAGCGGCCACCATCTACGGCGGCACCGCCGAAGTTCAGCGCAACATCATCGCGCGCCGCCTGCTGGACCTCGGGAAGGAGTGACCGTGGACCCAGAGTCACTCGAGTTGCTCGAAGACGCACTGCGCAAGACCATGCTGTCAACCTCCGGTGCCGAGCTGGACGCGGCGCTGGCCGAACTGGGCTGGGCCGACATGCTGTCCGATATGTCGGAGCTAGCGATCCCGCTGGTGTTCCGGCTGCTGGGCGAAACAGGTTCGCACGCCTCAGTTCTCAACGATGTGGTGCTTCTGACCGCTGTCCGTGAGGCCGGGTTGACACCGGCGCTGCCCTACGCCGGAGGCGGTTGGGTGGTGTGGGACTACGCCGATGCAAGCGAGAACTCGACGCTTGGAGGGCTGCCGCTGCGCCGCGTTGACGAGGGCGGGCACCTGCGGCTGCCCGATGCCCGTCGGGCAGTGGGCTGGTGGCTGGTGGGCGCGTCTCGCGCGATGCTGGCGTTGGCCCGCCAGCACGCGCTGGACCGAGTCCAATTCGGGCGACCGATCGCGGGGTTCCAGGCGGTCCGGCACCGACTGGCCGAGACGCTGGTGGCCATCGAAGGTGCCGAAGCGACGCTGAGCCTGCCTGGCGACGACAACCCCGATCTGACCGCGCTGCTGGCCAAGGCCGCAGCGGGCAAGGCCGCGCTGACTGCGGCCAAACACTGTCAGCAGGTGCTCGGCGGCATTGGTTTCACAGCCGAGCACGACCTGCACCACCACGTTGAGCGGGTCCTGGTGCTCGACGGATTGCTGGGCAGCTCAAAGGAACTCACCCAGAAGGCCGGAGCCGGACTGCGAGCCCGAGGCTCAGTCCCGCGCCTCGTCGACCTGTAATTCCCCGCGAGCGACCGTGTTTGTCCGCCGACACGCCGGTGCTGGGTGGCATTTTGCGGTCGCTCGCGCAGTGGGGTTACTTGATGTTGGCCTTCATCTCGTCCATGTTGACAAGCACCGGCCAGCCGCTGACGCTCATCGCGTTGCCGTGGCCCGTCTGGTGGATGTCGAACACTGACTGGATGGCCGCGTAGAAGCCCTGCACATCCAACGTCTGGTTGACGGCTCGCTTGGCCTGACGCAGAGCGAATGACGGCATCTTCGCGATGTGCTCGGCCAGCGCCCGGGTTTGGCTGTCGAGCTCGTCGCGGGGCACGACGCGGTTCACCATTCCCGTGCGCTCGGCCTCCTCGGCAGTCAGCGCGCGGCCAGTGAACAGGACCTCCTTGGCCTTACGCGCACCGAGTTCCCAGGTGTGGCCGTGGTATTCGACTCCGCCGATACCCATCAGCGCAACAGGGTCGGAGAACAACGCGTCGTCGGCAGCCAGAATCAGATCGCATGGCCAGCACAGCAGCAGTCCGCCCGAGATGCACCGCCCCTGCACCGCCGCGATCGACGGCTTGGGCACGTTGCGCCACCGCAGCGTGTAGTCGAGGTAGCGACGGCTCTCGTGCTGGTAGATGAACTCCAGCGTGATCTTGTCCGGAACGGGCCCGCCGCCCTTGATGTCGTGACCGGCCGAGAAGTGCTTTCCGTTGGCGCGCAACACGATCACTGCGACCTCAGGGTCCTCTGCGGCGCGGGTCCATGCCGCGTCAAGCTCGTCGAGCAGCTCCGTGTTCTGCGCGTTGGCGGCCTCGGGCCGGTTGAGCGAGATGGTCGCGATCTTGTCGGCGACGTCATAGTCGATGTACACGGTTGTTCCTTAATTTCGGGGCAAGCCCAGCACTCGTGGGCAATGATGTTGCGTTGGATTTCGGAGGTGCCGCCGGCAATGGTTCCGCCGAACGAACGGACGTAGCGCTCGAACCATCCACTCCTATAGAGATCGAGATGGTGCGCGCCGGCAGATGTTCATCCAGAAACGCCACGAAGTCCGCGCGGAAGGCTTCGACGTCAGCGTCGAAGGTCAGCTGCACGGTGCTCCTGGGCGGAAGAAAATTGGAAAGACTTCTGTTATCTCCAAAATGAGAATACTATTCTCATGGTGAGAAAGTTACAATCTCTGACACGTGAACCGCGAGGGGGTCGAGGACCGCGATGGCAAGGCGTTCTCCGGTACAGTCAGTGCATGTTTTCCCCACTCGGCCAGCATCTGAGCCGCCGGTGACCAGTCCG
>JAVEES010000154.1 GCA_030840285.1 Pseudonocardiales bacterium | reverse complement strand
TGGCTGCTGGAGCGATCATGACTTCCGCGGACGTGGACGGCACTGGCGGTGCTAATCCGAGCGCGACCCGGGTGGCCACCGAATCGAGAGGCCGCGCCGCCCGGCACGCCAAGATCGTGTCTTTGCTGACCGAGTACCCGGTGCACTCGCAGGGTGAACTCGCGGCCTTGCTCGCTGCCAACGGAGCCAAGGTCACCCAGGCGACCTTGAGCCGGGACCTTGAGGAACTCGGCGCGGTGAAGCTGCGCACTCCCGACGGTGGCCAATCGGTGTACGTGGTTCCCGAGGACGGCGCCCCGCTGGCGGCCAGGCACGCCGAGGATGCACCACCGCAGAGATTGGCCCGGCTGCTGGGGGAGCTGCTGATCTCGGCCGACGCCAGCGCGAATCTCGTCGTGCTGCGTACCCCGCCGGGCGCGTCCAACTTCCTGGCCAGCGCGCTGGATCGCGCCAGCCTGGCCGATGTGCTCGGAACCATCGCCGGGGATGACACCATCCTGGTGATCAGTCGCGATCCGTCCGGTGGCCAGGCTTTGGCCGACCATTTGCTTCAGCTGTCCCACGTCAACTGAGAACCGAATCCCAGAATCTGTGCAGAGGAGAAACGAATGACGAACCGGGTAGTCCTGGCCTATTCAGGCGGACTCGATACCTCGGTCGCGATCGGCTGGATCGCCGAAGAGACCGGAGCAGAGGTCGTCTGCGTCGCAGCGGACGTCGGTCAGGGCGGCGAAGACCTGGAGGCTATCCGGCAGCGCGCACTCGACTGCGGGGCCGTCGAATCGATCGTGCTCGACCTCAAGCAGGAATTCGCCGAGGACTTCTGCCTTCCGGCGTTGCGAGCCAATGCGCTCTATCTCGAGCGCTACCCGCTGGTTTCGGCGCTGTCCCGGCCGGTGATTGCCAAGCATCTGGTCGAAGCGGCCAAGGTGCACGGCGCCGGCACGGTGGCCCACGGCTGCACCGGTAAGGGCAACGACCAGGTCCGCTTCGAGGTTGGCATCGGCGCGCTTGCGCCCGACCTGAAGGTCATCGCCCCCGTGCGCGACAGCGGAATGACCCGGGACAAGGCCATCCAGTTCGCCGAGGAGAAGGGCCTGCCTATCGATCAGTCCAAGCGCTCGCCGTACTCGGTCGACCAGAACTTCTGGGGACGCGCGGTGGAAACGGGCTTCCTGGAAGATCCGTGGAATGCCCCCATCGAGGATCTCTACTCCTACACCTCGGACCCCGCCGTGGCCCGCGAGGCCGACGAGGTCGTGATCAGCTTCCGCGACGGCGTGCCGACCGCGATCGACGGCCGTTCGGTCACCGTCCTGGAGGCGATTCTCGAGCTGAACAAGCGCGCCGGAGCGCAGGGGATCGGCCGGTTGGACATGGTCGAGGACCGGCTGGTCGGCATCAAGAGCCGCGAGGTCTATGAAGCACCGGGCGCGATCGCGCTGATCACGGCCCACCAGGAACTCGAGGACCTCACCGTCGAGCGGGAGGTGCGGCGATTCAAGTTCTCCGTCGAGCAGCGCTGGACCGAACTGGTCTATGACGGCCTATGGTTCTCACCGCTCAGGCAGGCGCTGGATGCCTTCATCGACTCGTCCCAGGAGTTCGTGACCGGCGACATCCGGCTGCGGCTGCATGCCGGACGGGCGGTGCCCACCGGGCGGCGGGGCGAAGGGTCGCTGTATGACTTCGACCTGGCGACCTATGACACCGGCGACACCTTCGACCAGAGCTTGGCCAAGGGATTCGTCCAGCTGTGGGGCCTGCCGAGCCGGATCGCCGCTCGGCGCCAGCAGAAGCTCGGCAAGTAGCGGCGGCAGCGAGAGCATCGATGACCAACACACCAGCCGGCGAGGCGCCCACCCGATTGTGGGGTGGGCGGTTCGCGGGCGGCCCGGCCGATGCGCTGGCCGCGCTGTCGCTGTCCACGCACTTCGACTGGCGGCTGGCCCGTCACGACATCGCTGGATCACGGGCACACGCCCGGGTACTGCACTCAGCCGGTCTGCTGTCCGAGCAGGAGCTGGCGAACATGCTGGCCGGCCTGGACGCGCTCGATGCCGACGTCCGCAGTGGCGCGTTCAGCCCCGTGCCGGAGGACGAGGACGTCCATACCGCGCTCGAGCGGGGGCTGCTGGAACGGGTCGGAGCGGACCTCGGTGGCAGGCTTCGGGCCGGCCGTAGCCGCAATGACCAGATCGCGACCCTGATCAGGATGTACCTGCGGGAGGAGGCTGGTGCCCTGCGAGCCGAGCTCGCTGCCCTCATCTCGGTACTGGCAACTCAGGCCGAGCGGCATCACGGCGTAGCGATGCCCGGCCGCACTCACCTGCAACACGCACAGCCCGTTCTGCTCTCACATCACCTGCTCGCGCACGCCTGGGCTCTGCTGCGCGATATCGAGCGGCTGTCCGACTGGGACGACCGGGCGGCGGTGAGCCCGTACGGATCGGGCGCGCTGGCCGGCTCCTCGCTCGGGCTGGATCCTCGCGCGGTCGCGGCGGAACTCGGGTTCTCCGCCGCGGCACAGAACTCGATCGATGCCACCGCCGCACGCGACGTCGTCGCGGAATTCTCGTTCGTGACGGCGATGATCGCGGTCGATCTGTCTCGGATCGCCGAGGAGGTCATCGTGTGGGCGACGAAGGAGTTCTCCTTCATCACCCTCGATGACGCCTACTCCACGGGATCCTCGATCATGCCGCAGAAGAAGAATCCCGACATCGCGGAGCTCGCAAGGGGAAAGGCCGGACGCCTGATCGGTGACCATGCCGGCTTGCTGGCGACCCTCAAGGGTCTGCCCTTGGCCTACAACCGCGATCTGCAGGAGGACAAGGAGCCGGTGTTCGATGCCATCGACAACCTTCATCTGCTGTTGCCGGCGATGACAGGCATGATGGCGACGGTGGTCTTCAACACCGAACGGATGCAATCCCTCGCGCCGCAGGGGTTTTCGCTGGCGACCGATATTGCTGAGTGGCTGGTCAGGCAGGGCGTGGCGTTCAGGGTCGCGCACGAGGTCGCGGGCGAGTGCGTTCGGCTCTGTGAGGCCCGCGGTATCGAATTGCACGAGCTGAGCGATGCCGACTTCGCCTCGATCTCCCCGGAACTTGGTCCGGGCGTTCGTGAAGTGCTCACGGTGGCGGGCTCGCTGGCTTCCCGCTCAGCCTTCGGCGGCACCGCTCCGGTGCGGGTGGCGGAGCAGCTGGTCAATCTGCGTGCGGCGCTCGCTGAGGCAACCGGATAGCCGTGCCGCTCGACCGCGGTGCGCTGTCCGGCCCGGCACCCGAAGTCGCGCCCCTGCTGCTCGGAGCCCACATGGCGAGCACGGTTGCACGATCGCAGGTCGTGGTGCGCATTACCGAGGTGGAGGCCTACGAGGGCGCCCTGGACCCGGCATCGCATGCGTATCGCGGACCGACCAAGCGCAATGCGGTGATGTTCTCAGAAGCCGGCCACCTGTACTGCTACTTCGTCTACGGCATGCACTGGTGCGCGAACGTGGTGTGCGGTGTCGACGGGGTCGCCTCCGCTGTGCTGCTGCGCGCCGGTGAAGTGCTCCAGGGTGAGGAGTGGGTACGGACCCGGAGCACGGCAGCCGTGAAGTCCTCAGCACTGGCCGGCGGTCCCGCTCGGCTGGCGCGGGCGCTCGGCCTGGATGGCAGGCACAGCGGCCTGGACCTGTTGGATGAGTCATCACCGGTCCGGCTGCTGCGGCTGGGCGAGCAGGCTGACCGCGCCGAGTTCCGCACCGGTCCGCGGGTCGGTGTCGCCGCAGCAGCGGACATCCCTTGGCGGTTCTGGCTGCCGGGAGAGCCGTCGGTGTCGGCCTATCGGGTCGGAGGCCGCAAACGTGCCACCGGTGGCGCCTCGGCCGGTGGCACCCGGCAGACTTGAGCGCTGTGAGCCTCAATGACAAACCGCCAACGGATCTGATAGCCAGCCTTCCGCCCGACCTGGCCGAGGCCCATGAGGTGCTTGCGGCGGGGGCTGCGGACATCCTGCCGGCGGACGGCCTGGCTGAGCGATTGCTCACGGCGCGCAAGCAGGACCGCCCGTTGCGGGTCAAGCTCGGCATCGACCCCAGCGGCACCGAGTTGACGCTTGGCCATGCGGTTGTCCTGCGCAAGTTGCGCCAGTTCCAGGATCTGGGGCACCTGGCGGTCCTCGTGGTGGGCGGATTCACCGGGCAGGTAGGCGACCCGTCCGGAAAGACCGCTACCCGATCGGCCCAGAGCGCCACGCAGGTGCTCGCCAATGCCGAGGGCTACTTCGGCCAGTTGATGCAGATCCTGGATCCTGATCGGACCGAGGTTGTCAACAACGCCGACTGGCTCGGGACGATGAGCCTGGCCGAAATCCTTGGCTACACCCGGCAGCTGACGGTGGCCCAGCTGCTCGAGCGCGACGACTTCGCTCGACGTTTCGCAGCCAACAGCCCGATCAGCCTCTCGGAATTCTTCTACCCATTGCTGCAGGGCATCGATTCGGTGGAGGTG
>JAVEES010000137.1 GCA_030840285.1 Pseudonocardiales bacterium | reverse complement strand
CGAGACCGAAAGCTACTACGACGGGCCCTCATTGCCGCCGCCGGTCAGCCACCCCGTCGAGCAGACCGTGCCCGGTCCCGCCGACCGAGTTCCGGCTGACTGGCGCAACCACCTCAACTAGGCCCGTTTTTGCCGCCGCGCCGCCCGGTGCCGACCCCCCGCTTTTGGCGTCGAGTCTGGGTATGCACGGACTCCACGCCCAAAAGCGAGTTAGCGCCGCCGGACATGGCGACGGCCGCAGCCCTACGGGCTGCGGCCTTCGTAAGTCCTTTGAAGTCAGAGGGGCGTCTTCTCGGATCCCTGCACCGAGAAGGCCTGACTCATGCCTCGACAGGGGTGTTCGTGTTGCCTTCGAGCAGCGAGCGAACCTCGGACTCGCGGTACCGACGGTGGCCACCGAGGGTGCGAATGGAGGTGAGCTTGCCGGCCTTGGCCCAGCGAGTGACCGTCTTAGGGTCTACTCGGAACAGGGTGGCAACCTCGGACGGAGTCAACAGCGGCTCCGACTCGGTACGTTGACGAGGATTGGTCATGGACCCTCGCCCCCTTCCTATATCAAAACGCGCATCCCGTTGCACGTCTAGGAAGTATGCACCAATTCTGACCTCAAACTCGTGTCTGTACCCTGTGAAGTATGGCTATAGCGGTATCGGTTTGGTAACGATAGCCCTGAGTAGGTATAAACGTCCTCTTTGGTGACGCTCCGTGTTTGCTGAGGGCGATGTGTGACGGAAACGCCACTGCTAGCTACCACTCTCCGCAACATCGTGGACGTCAATCAATACCGACCGCGAACCGATATGACCTCTCGGAGCCGCTTCGGACACCTTGCCGGTCGGTGTGCGCGACACCCGATCGCCGATGTAGGCTCGACACACGAATTGATAACCAGATTCCCGGCGCGGACAGCGACGGCCCACTCCTTGCGAGCTGGCACCATCGCCTCCGACCCGGATGACCGTGTGAGCGAGGGGGTCGAGCCATGGGGCGCGGCCGTGCCAAGGCAAAGCAGACAAAAGTGGCCCGGGAACTGAAGTACCACACCCAGGACACTGACTTCACCGCACTTCAGCGAGAACTGGGGCAGGGACCTCCCGCCGGTTACCGTGGCGGGGAGGCGGATAACGAGCCCTATGCGGACGATCTCGACGCAGATGACGAGTGGGCTCGCCGCTCCGGCTGATGCCAGCTTCTCCGATTAGATTGCCGGCGGCGGCTTCGCCGCCGGATGTGCGCGAGGCGGCGGCTTAGCCGCTGAATGTGCGCGAGACGTCGTCTCAGTAGCTGCCGTACTCGCCGATCAGGTCGACCCGCGCTTGAGCCCCGGCTACCGGCGCGCTGGCCTGTACCGATCCGAGTTGCCATGCCGGCACGCCCCGTGCCGCCAACAGCTCGAGCGAGGCGGCGACCTGCTCGGCCGCTACGACGGCGACCATCCCGACGCCAAGGTTGAACGCCAGCTCGAGTTCCGGACGAGCGACCGCGCCGGCCCGGGCAAGGACGCCGAAGATCGGCAACGGCGACCAGGTCGAGCGGTCGACAGTGGCGACCAACCCGTCCGGCAGCACCCGAACCAGGTTGCCCGCCAACCCGCCGCCGGTGATGTGCGAGAACGTCCGGAGTCCCGTCCCGAGTTCGGCCATCAGAGCCAGGCAGTCGCGGGCATAGATCCGGGTCGGGGTCAGCAACTCCTCGCCCAGGGATCGTCCACCGAGCTCGGCCGGGGTGTCGCTCAGCGACAGCCCCGACTGGGACATGATGTGACGGACCAGCGAGTAACCGTTGGAATGAACGCCGGATGACCCCATCGCGATCAGCGCATCGCCCGGCCGGACGCGTTCGGGCCCGAGCATCTCATCGGCGTTGACGACTCCGGTTCCGGCCCCGGAGATGTCGTAGTCCTCGGGACCCATCACGCCGGGATGCTCGGCGGTCTCACCACCGACCAGGGCGCAGCCCGCCTGGACGCAGCCCTCTGCGATCCCCGAAACGATCTTGGCGATCTTGTCCGCCACCACCTTGCCGGTGGCAATGTAGTCGGTCATGAACAGCGGCTCGGCGCCCACGACCACGAGGTCGTCGATCACCATGGCAACCAGATCGATGCCGATCGTGTCGTGCTTGTCCAGCTGCTGGGCGATGACCAGTTTGGTTCCCACGCCGTCGGTCGAGGTGGCCAGCACCGGCCGCGGGTAACGCGCGAGATCCAGCGCGAAGAGCCCCGCGAAGCCACCCAGGCCGCCGAGCACTCCTTGCCGACGGGTGCGCGCGACGGAACTCTTCATCAGCTCGACCGCGTGGTCACCGGCCTTGATATCGACGCCGGCGGCAGCGTAGGACATCACCGAGGTTCGCCCGGGCTCCGGCCCGGAACCTGGTTCCTGAGGGGTGGTCGTCACGGCCGCTGAAGGGCGTCCGCGCCGGGGTAGCCCTCGGCCTTTTCGGGCTCGCGTCCGGCCGACGGCGATCCGGAACCGACTGCCCGGCCGATGCCTTCCAGCACGTGCTTGCCGACGATCTCGGGAAGCTTGATCGGGTACTCGCCGTCGAAGCATGCCCGGCACAGCCGGGTCCTGGGCTGCTCGCTCGCGGCGATGACACCGTCCAGGGATACATAACCGAGGGTGTCAGCACCGATCGAGGCGCGGATGCCCTCGTTGTCCAGCCCGTTGGCGAGCAGCTCGGCCTTCGAGGCGAAGTCGATGCCGTAGAAACAGGGCCATTTGACCGGCGGGGATGCGATCCGGACGTGCACCTCCAGCGCACCGGCTTCGCGCAGCATCCTGATCACCGCACGTTGGGTGTTGCCGCGCACGATCGAATCGTCGACGACGATCAGGCGCTTGCCGCGGATCACGTCACGCAGCGGGTTGAGCTTGAGCCGGATACCCAGCTGGCGGATCGTCTGGGACGGCTGGATGAAGGTGCGTCCGACGTAGGCGTTCTTGACCAAGCCCATGCCGTACGGGATCCCGGACTCCTCCGCGTAGCCGATCGCGGCCGGCGTACCCGATTCCGGCGTGGGCATGACGAGGTCGGCCGCTACCGGAAATTCTCGCGCCAGCCGCCGTCCGATCTCGACTCGGGTCGAATGGACGGAACGGCCCGCGATCGTGGTGTCCGGACGGGCCAGGTAGACGTACTCGAACAGGCAGCCCTTGGGGTCGGGATTCGCGAAGCGCTGCGAGCGCAGGCCGTCCTCGTCGATGGCGATCAACTCACCGGGCTCGATCTCTCGCACGAAAGCGGCACCCACGATGTCCAGCGCCGCGGATTCGGAGGTGACCACCCAGCCCCGTTCGAGCCTGCCGAGCGAGAGCGGCCGGACGCCCTGCGGGTCGCGGGCGGCATAGAGCGTGTGCTCGTCCATGAACACCACCGAGAAGGCGCCCTTCAGCGTGGGCAGTACCTCCATCGCGGCCTGTTCGACGCTGACATCCGGACGGTCCGCGAGCATCGCGGTCATCAGATCCGAGTCCGAGGTGGAGCCATCCAGCTTGCCGTTGCGCGAGCCGAGGCCGCGGGGGAGGTCGTGCTGGGCTGCCAGCTCAGCGGTGTTGACGAGATTGCCGTTGTGACCGAGGGCGATGCCCGTGCCGGTCTTGGTGGTACGGAAGATCGGCTGGGCGTTTTCCCAGGTGGTCGAGCCGGTCGTGGAGTAGCGGGTATGTCCCAGCGCGATGTGGCCCTTGAGGGTGTTCAGGGTGGCCTCGTCGAACACCTGCGACACCAGACCGAGATCCTTGTACACCAGGATCGAGGAGCCGTCGCTGACCGCGATGCCGGCCGCTTCCTGCCCCCGGTGCTGAAGGGCATACATCCCGAAGTATGCGAGTTTGGCGACCTCTTCGCCCGGTGCCCAGACCCCGAAAACGCCGCAAGCGTCTTGGGGTCCTTGTTCCTGGGGGTCGAGGTCGTGGGTGAGCCGTCCGTCTCCGCGCGCCACGCGGTCAGTCTACGGGAAGGCCCGGGCCATCCCCGACCGGACCGCCATGAGAGTCCTCTCTGATCCGCTCGCGGCAAGCCTCCTTGATCCGGCTAGGCAACTCTCCTTGATCCGCTCGCGGCAACCCTCGTTGATCGGGCAGCAGCAATCCTCGTTGATCAACTCGCGGCAACCCTCGTTGATGGGGCAGCAGCAACCCTCGTTGATCAACTCGCGTCTGGTGCTCTCGGGTTCATGCGGTCGTTGCAACGGCCTGGATGATTCCGGAGTATGCGATGTGGGTTGGTGGGCGGCGGCCGATTTCGGCTGGGGTGCGTGAGGTGTTCTGGCAGGCGCGAGCGGATGGCCTGGT
>JAVEES010000136.1 GCA_030840285.1 Pseudonocardiales bacterium | reverse complement strand
GTTCCGCTTCAACGTGTGATCTGCCAGCTCCCCTTCGGCGGAGATAGCGGCGTTGTGCCGCCGGCCACCTCGTGACGCCTCCAGGCCGCCGCAGTGCGGCGTCGAGCAGTGGCAGGTCAGACGTTGGGCTGGAGTAGCGGGGACTGCGCTCGAACCGATGCGGCTGTCGCGAGTGGTTGGCTATCGAGGCGTCATTGCGTCGGCCGGCCTGAGCAACGCGGCGACAGTAGCTTTGTAAGAATCAAGTGCGGGTTTATTAGCGGCGATATAGGCATTGTCCATCTCAGCTTGTACTCCGGTGGCGATGCCGACGAAGTTAGTTTCGCTCTTGCATGCAACATCAGTCTGTGCGATTGCCTTGTCCGATGCGGTGTCGCGCTGGTGGTCGCTAATCGCGGAGATCGGATCGGCGATGTCGTAACCGTGGGTGGACATGCATCGTGCCCACTGACTCTTGGCCGCTACAACACGTGGATCGTTGGTCGCAAGAGCGGGGCCGCCCTTGGGTAGTTGATCCTGGTCAGCAGGCCCGGTGACCCGTACGCCAGCACTTTGACACGTCCTGAAAATGCCGTCCGGGACGCTATTCGGGGGAGACACCATGACGTGTCCGGGCGTCGTCGGCGGTCGCAGATAGCCGAACTTTCCGACCGTATCGGTGTCGAAGAAGCCATACACATCCGACCGAACGGTCAAGTCGCGTCTGACGCCTCGCACGAACGCGGGATAATCGGCGGGCTCGGCGTCAATCCGCTTGTATCCGTGTGACGCTAGGCATGTGGTTGCGACCGAAAAGCCCAGTCGAGTGAGGGCAACCTCTTCATCCGCGGTCGGCAGGTAGCGGTCGATAGGGCGCCGTATCTGCTTCCAGTCGGTGATGTGCGCGAAGGCAGCAGGTGGATTACCTTGCGTTGGTTGGACGCCCGCGCTCATCGAGGGATGCTGGACCGACGCGCAGGCCGCTAGTGTTCCCGCTGCGACGATGGCCAGCAGCGCCGTCGCGACCCGAGCGGACCTTCGGGGCACGCACGCCTGATGATGCGTCGCGTTCATAGTTGTGCACCTCACGCTAGGCATTGCCCACCCGCGGCCGCCCGCGGTGACTCGCGCCCACCCGATCAGTGGCGTGGTTTGATCGAATCACGAACGGCGTAGCGCGCGCGGGCGTTTTCGTCAATCGGCCGCCATAGCCACGTTCAGCAGCCAGCCGTAAGTAGCCAGCGTGCAGTAGCCAATCCTCAGCGGCCGCCCTTCAGCAGCCAGCGTTCCGCGGCAATCGTTCAGCAGCCGCCCTTCAGCATCGGCCTTCAGCAATCAGACGATGACGGTGAGGGTGTGGTGTCCACTCGACGTCGGCACCGTCACCTCACTCCCACGATTGGTCACTGTCACCCGGTAGTTGTGCACGGACCGCCCGTCCAGCAGGACCCGCGAGGGATGCGTCCCGCGAGGCAGTGTGTGCCCGATGAGCACAGAGTGCCCACGAGTCGCCAGGTCGGTGTCGATCTCCGTCAGGTAGCTGCTGCCGGTATGGGTCGCGCGCACATCGGCCGAACCGTGGCCGAGGCGGATGTCACGTCCGGCGACCGAAGTCTGGCCCTCGGGCACCTGCGGCACGAACGCGACCTCGCCACGGCCGAGGTCCGGCCGGACGCCGAGCCACTGGTGCACGACCGCCCACGCCGTACCGTAATTTCCCCACGCCTGCATGAACATCGAGCGGCACGTCCAGCAACGGTCGATGTTGGCTCCCTGATCGGGCGACGGGAAGATCTCCGGCATCGCACCCGGTTGCTCGTCCGGCGTACCGCCCGTCGCGGGTTCGGCGAACATCGGCTCGGCCAGCGCGTGGGTGTAGCGCTGTTGCTGGCCAGGCCCGAGCCGGCCGTAGTTTCCCTCGCCGACGGACTGGATCGAGGTGGTCAGACCGAAGATGACCCTTTCGCCCAACCCGTTTGGCCCGCCACCGCAGCCGGTGTGGAACAGCCCCTGGTTGAACGGCGGAGTGCCGCTGTAGCAGTCGTTCTCACGTCCGGCCAGTGCCGTATTGCCGTGATCGAATGGTGCTAGGCCCGGCACCGTCTGGCCCTTGATCTGCAGCTCGGCCTCCATCGGCGTCTGGCCGATCCAGTGCTTCTGGAACGACTGGACGTTTCCGGGGTCGTTCAGCGAATCCGCGTACTGCTGGGCGGCCTGGTACCACCAGGTGCTGTCGAAGCGCTGACGAAGCTGCCGCGCCAGCCGGCTTGCCCACGCGTACGTCGAACCGTCGTGCTTGGACCGTGCCATGTCAGCCAGGTCGTACAGGCCGCGGATGAAGTACACAGTGTTGTCGAGCTTCTCCGGACCCATGCCGCTTCGCTCGACGTTGCCGAGGCCTTCCGGCCAACCGTCGTGGTCGGCGTCAAGGTTGCGCACGACGTAGCGCAGGTTCCGGACGGTGAAGTCATACATCTCGTCGCGGAACCGGTTGTCCCCGGTCCAGCGCCAGATCAGCGCGACGGTGCTCGGGAACTTGACGGTTTCGTCGGTGTTGAAATCGTAAGTCGGGTTACCCGCGGCGTCCGTGCCTCTGGAGTCGTGCCCGAACCAGATCGAACCGTCGGACACCACCTCGTGCGTCACGACGCCGGAGCGGTTGTTGAGGATGTCAGAGACGTCGCGCAGGGCTCGTAGGTGGTTCTCTATCGCTTCGAACTGTCCGACCGACACCGCCGCGAAGGCGGTGTACTCGGCATCCGTTCCGAAGATCCAGGGATAGTCGGGGAATCCCGCTCCGATCCAGGTTGCTTTGGCTACCGTCCCCAGCGGCGGCGGGAATTGCTTGCCCTGATCGGTCCACCGAATCTGGAGGTTCTCGGCGCTCAACGTAAGATCCGCGAGGTTCTGCTTCCCCCAGTCGACGGCATTTTGAACCAGCGGGTCACCGGGCAGCGACAGCTTTGTCATGGCGCCCAACCGTTGCCGCGCCGCCGTCTTGGCGGCCAGCTGCCGGGCCGGGTCATCCAGCACCTGGGCCAGTTGCTGACGCGCATCGCCAAGGCCATTGTCCGAGCCGGCAACGCCCAGCCATACAGTCCGTGATCCGCCGGCCGGCAGCGACAGGCTGTAGGTCAGTTCGCCGCCGGTGCCCTTGCCGAACGGTCCGTCGTCGCACTGGGACGGCTTCGGCTCGGCCGGAGCTCCAGGCTCCGTGCCGGTGCACCGGTGCCCGGGCTGCGGGCCCCAGTACTGCGGCCCGATGGCGCCGGTATCGGGGCTGAGAGACGTCCCGACCAGCGCTGCGTAGTGGTGGGTCGGCGCGCCTGGAAGTGCACCGTCGTCGGTGAAAACCAGGTTGTGCCCGTCGTAGTTCCCGGCATCGGGCAGGTTGTCACTCGCATTCGGAGTAACGCCGGTGAAACCCCACGGGTACTGGCCCATCAGCTCCGAGTGCGCGTCGACCGAAAGCTTTGCGGTCCGCGCCGCTCCGTGATTGGTGATGGTGAGCCCGAACAGTGCACCACGCGGCCCGTCCGGCACGAAGTCGGTCCGGCTCACGCTCAGGCCGGCTGTATCCGGCAGCTGGTATCGGGTATAGCCCCAGCCGCTGGTGAAGGTGGTTGCCTGGCCGACCCACTGGCCGTCGAGCCCGAACCAGACACCATCGACCAGTTTCAATGGCGGTGTCCAGACGCCACCCATCTCGCCGGTGATGTGCCAGCCGTTGGCGTAGAAGCGACCGTCCTCGAAACCGACCGAATATGCCCGGGTGCCTGAGCTGACCTCCCGACGATCCTGGAGCCGGGTCGATACCGCCAGCTCGCGAGCTGCCGCGGCTGATCCGGAATTGGGCGACGTGGCACCGCTGGATCCGGCGGCCGCTACCGACATGCTGAGGCCGACGACGCAAGCGCTGAGAACCGCGATAAACCGACTGGACATGAGGCTCACCCCCAAGGCCGGGCCGACGGGGCTTGCCCTTTTTGAAGCGCGCCATCGAGCCAAGCCGGACAAAAAGACGTTCTACCTGTCCGTCGGCTGTGTCAAGGCCTTGCGGATAACTGCCGACGCGCCCTGTGCTGGACCGCCTCGACCACATGATCAAGCCCTCGGCAACAGGCGGGCTGCTGCCTTGCAAGTCAGCCGGGACTTCACAAATACCGCCTAACCCCTGGACAAACCGCGCATCACGCTTAGCCTGGTCACACAACTTATCGCCCGGTCAGGCCAAACGGACGAGATCCAACACCCCTGGAGATCATGTGAACGTGAAGAGATTGATCGTGATAGCGACCGCGGCGATCCCGCTCGCCCTCACCGCTACGACCGCAGCCGCGTCACCATCGGCCAGCGGTGTTGCGCACCGCGCGGCGCGGGTGTGTGCCAGCCCGGCGCCCGGCGCGGCGTCCTGCAACGCATTGGTGGTGCTTGATCGAGCGAATAAGCCGGCCGCAAGCTCCAGCCCGGCAGGGTTGAACCCCGCGGACATCCGGGGGGCCTACGGCCTCACCGGTTCCGTCAGCGGCGGACGCACCGTTGCGATCGTCGATGCTTACGACGATCCGACGGCTGAGGCCGACCTCGGTGTCTATCGTTCCCAGTTCGGGTTGCCGGCGTGCACCACCGCTAACGGCTGCTTCCGCAAGGTGAACCAGAGCGGCGGTTCGAAGCTTCCTCGAGCCAACGCCGGCTGGGCGACGGAGATCAGCCTGGACCTCGACATGGTGTCGGCCACCTGTCCGGACTGCAAGATCCTGCTCGTTGAAGCCGGTTCGGCGTCCTTCAGCAACCTCGGCGCGGCCGTCAACTACGCCGCGACGCAAGGCGTGTCGGCCATCAGCAACAGCTACGGCGGCAGCGATGCTGGACAGCTCTCGGCCTACAACCACCCGGGAATCGCTATCACGGCCTCCACCGGCGATGCCGGCTACGGCATCGAATCACCTGCCTCCTTCGACAGTGTCATCGCCGTCGGCGGCACCAGCCTGACCAAGGCGAGCACCAGCAGGGGTTGGAGTGAAAAGGCGTGGAGCGGTGCCGGAAGCGGCTGCTCCACACTCAACGCCAAGCCGTCCTGGCAGACCTCGGCGACACAGTGCGGCGGCAAGGCGAACGCGGATGTCTCCGCGGTGGCCGATCCGAACACCGGTGTCTCCGTCTATGACTCGACGTCGTACCAGGGATCCTCAGGGTGGCTCGTGTACGGCGGCACCAGCGCATCGTCGCCGATCATCGCCTCGGTCTACGCGCTGTCCGGTAACACTGCGGGCTACCCGGCCTCCTACACCTGGGCCCACAGTTCGGCGCTGAACGACGTCACCACTGGCTCGAATGGGTCGTGCCCAACAGCCATCTGGTGTAACGCGGCCACTGGCTGGGACGGGCCAACCGGCCTGGGTACGCCCCACGGCACCGCGGCTTTCTAACCAAGTCAGTGACCAGCGGACGGTGTCGGAGCTGGTCGTGAGTTGTTGCTGGGCGGGGCGGTGGTAGCGGGCGAACTCAGACCCGGTGTCGCTGTCCCGCCCGGCGTTGTTGTCCCGCCCGCTGTCCCGCCCGTCGTTGTTGTCCCGCCCGGCGCCGTTGACTGTCCGTTCACCGACGGTGCTTGGGATGTCGACGGTCCTGGCTGGCTCTGGGTGCCCACGGAGTAACCGTTCGGTGCGATCCCGTTGCTCACACAGGCCGTGATCGTCGCGCCGGGGATTGCCAACGTCGGTGAGTAGTAGGCGATGGAGCCGGCCGGCTGCGGGCTGCCGCACGTCACCGGGGAGACCTTCAGTGTGAAGCCCTCCGCCGATATCGCGGTGGTCGCAGCGGCCGTGCTTTGACCCGTGATGTTGGTGACCGGACTCCCGCCTGGGATATCGGCAGGGTTGGACCACGACCATTGCTGAGCTTGCAGGGCCGGGCCGTAGGCGTCGAGCCAGAATGTTGAGGCGTAGGCGCCG
>JAVEES010000110.1 GCA_030840285.1 Pseudonocardiales bacterium | reverse complement strand
ACAACGATGACCAGCGCAACGAGGCCCGCGACGAGCCGCCCGGTGAGGGTCTTGGGCAACAACCCGGAAATCGGGCGACGAGCGGCCTTGGTGGGCTCCAGGACTTCGGGCGGAGCCCAGGCCGGCGCGGCGTCGAGGGTGTCCGGCTGAGGCGGGTCGAATACCTCGCTCACCTGGACGGGCGAAGGAGTCAGACCCGGGGTGCCTTGACCACGTACCCGGCTCCCCGCACTGTATGGATTAATTTCGGCTCCACATGATCGATCTTCTTGCGTAGGTATCCAATGTAGAGCTCGACAATGTTGGACTGGCCTTGGAAGTCGTACTTCCACACGCGATCCAGGATCTGCGCCTTGGACAGCACGACCCGCTCATTGCGCATCAGGTAGCGCAGCAGTTCGAACTCGGTCGCGGTCAGGTGGATCTCTTCACCCGCGCGCGTCACCTCGTGGCTGTTCTCGTCCAGCTCCAGATCGGCCACCCGAAGCACGCCGTCCCGGTCGTCCTCGGCCGCGGTCCGTCGCAGTACCGCGTGCACCCGCGCAAGCAGTTCCTCGACGCTGAACGGCTTGACCACGTAGTCGTCGGCGCCGGCGCGCAGTCCGCTGATCCGGTCGTTGGCGGTGTCGCGCGCGGTCAGGAAGATCACCGGCACCGCCGAGCCGGCATTGCGCAGATGCTGGAGAACCGCGTGACCATCCAGTCCGGGCATCATGACGTCGAGGACGATGAGATCCGGGCCGTGCTCAGCGACGGCAGCCAGCGCCGACTGACCGTTGTCTGCAGTGACGGCCTCGAAGCCATCGAAACGCAGGGCGGACGCGACCAGATGAACGACATTTTCCTCGTCGTCCACGACGAGAACCTTGCGCTTGGTACGAGACACCGGCGCGGATTGGGCAACGCTGAGAGAAGAACTCATGCTGTGAGTTTGTCCTGCGCGCGTAGGCATGCACTTAGCTTTGTCTGTGAATCATCTGTGCGCCACCCGATGCACGTGGACGCTTGCTAATGTCTGCCCGGTTCGTCGCTTTTGGACAGCGGATCCACGGTGCTGAGCGGCTCGGCTCCACCGTTGCCGGCGACCCAGGCCCACGAGGTCGGGACGAGCGCCAGCGCGATCGCGGCCAGCGAGCCCACGAGCACCACTGCCGGAACCTGCGGTTCACCCGAGGACGAGTCCAGCAGCAATACGACAGCGATCGCCGCACAGCCGCCCTGGCTCGCAACGAACAACCACCGGCCGCGGCCGTTGAGCAGCCGGCCCATCCCGGCGAGGACGACCGCCAGAATCAGGAGCGCAGCCACCCCGACGACGGCCTCGCCGGTGCGGCTGGACGTGACATCGGGCGTCGCTATGTCGACGAAGGTGCCGCGAGCGATGAACAGCACCGCGTAGATGATCAGGAACGGAACCACCACGGTGCCGCCCGCGACGGCGCCTATCACCGTGCCAGGGGTGCGGTTCGGGTCCAGCTCGGACATGACTGTCGACGGCTCCTCATCATCGGTGGCGCTGGCGGTTGAGGTGGTAGCTGTGGCGGCCGATACCGATGGTGCCGTATGGGGCGCAACCGCGCGCGTTGGACGAGCTCGGTCCCATGGTCAAGATCGCCGCCCGCAACTGGCCGCTGCTCGATAGATTGGCCAATATGCCCACGCCGCTGGACGCCGAACGCCATGATCTGGTCACCACCCTGCGAGGAGCCGGCCCCACTGCTCCGACGCTGTGCACGGGTTGGGATGCCCGAACGCTGCTAGCGCACCTGATACGGCGGGAGCGCTCACCGCTGGAGCTGATCGCACGCGCCAGAGTGCCCGGAATCGCCGGACCTGCGGAAGAAGCGATGGAGAGCTACGCGAAGTCGCACAGCTTCTCCGACATGCTGACCACCTTCGACTCCGGGCCGCCCTTCTACTCGGTTTTCGGCTTCGGGCCGACCCGGGAGGCGCTCAACCTTCTCGAGTACGTCATTCACCACGAGGACGTCCGGCGGGCCGTTGGCCAGGCTGCGCCGCGGGTCTTGGATCAGGAGCGGGAACGGGCGGTGCTGCGCCGGCTGCGGGCCTTTGCCAGATTCACGATGCGGTCCTCGCCGGTGAGCGTGCAGTTCAGGACGCCGGACGGTGCGAGCTTCCGGGCCGGCGATGGTGGGCGCGCGGTCGTGGTGACGGGCCGCCCGGTCGAACTGGCGCTGGTCGCCTTCGGGCGTCAGCGGGTCGCTGAGGTGGACTACTCGGGCCCTGAGGAAGCGATAGCAGCGCTGGTCGAGGCGAAGCTCGGGACCTGAGCCTCGTCGAAGATCGCGCCATCGACGAGCGGGTCCCGCTGCGCGACGTGATCGAGGCGGCCCGAGATCAGAGCCAGCAGCAACGCCGCCACGGCGAGGAAGGATCCGATCCGGCTGGGCCACTCGTAGCCCAGACCGGCGTCCAGGACGACGCCACCGAGCCAGGCTCCCAGGGCGTTGGCCAGGTTCAGGGTCGAGTGGTTGAGCGCAGCCGCCAGCGACTGGCCATCCCGGGCCACATCCATCAGCCGTGTCTGCAGCATC
>JAVEES010000064.1 GCA_030840285.1 Pseudonocardiales bacterium | reverse complement strand
GTTTCCCAGCTGTCCCACAACGCCTTTGCGACGTTGAGGAACTCGTCTGCGCGGACGTACCGCGACGCATGGTCCAGACGGTTGTCGAGACCGAAGTTCGCAGCCTCTTCCGGAGTCGCAGACGTGACGATGTTCCAGCCGGCCCGCCCACCGCTGACGTGATCGACCGACGCCAGCCGCCGCGCCAGGTTGTACGGCTCGTGGTATGTCGATGACACGGTCGCGATCAACCCGATCCTGCTGGTGTGCTGCGACAGCGCGGTCAGCAGGGTCAGCGGCTCGAGCTGGCCGGGCGGACGGAACTCCCCTGTGCCGGTGAGCGCGGGTCCGTCCGCGAGAAACAACGAGTCGAACTTCGCGCTCTCCGCCAGCTGAGCCAGCTCGATCCAGTGTCCAAGGTCGAAGTCGGCACGCGGATTGCTCTCCGGCAGTCGCCAAGCCGCTTCATGATGGCCGGCCTCCATGAGGAAGGCATTGAGGTGCAGGTCACGCCGCTTGGCGACCATCAGGTCACCTTCGAGCTGTCGAAGCCGTCCGGCAAAAGGTTGTCATAGATGGTGTTGACGTCGACCTTCTTGGTGATCTCACCCGCGTCGAAGAACGCATCGCTGAGGGCCTGCTCGGCCTTGAGGTCTTCGGGGAGGAATTGTGTGATCTTGAACGGGTAGGCGTCGACGGTCGCCCTCGCATCTTCGAGGGAAACCCCTGTCTCCTTGGCGATGGCCTTGGCGTACTGATCGGGATTTTGCTGGGCCCAGTTGAATTCGCGGCCGACGCGGGTAAGAACATCGGCCAAGGCGGCGCGCCGGTTCGGGTCGTTGAGCGACTTCTCGCTCGCCCCGTAGTAGTTGTTGACCTGGTCGATCGGCGGAATACCCTTGGCGATGATCCGGGCACCGTCATTCACCGCGAGCGCCGATTGCGGGTTCCAGATGGACCACGCGTCCACCTTGCCGGTGTTGAACGCCGTGCCGCCGGCCGCCGGGCTGAGGTAGACGAGCTCGACGTCCTTGGGGCCAAGGCCCACGCTCTTGAGGGCGAGCAGGGCCAAGCCATGAGCGGAGCTGCCCTGCGGGACCGCGATCCTCTTGCCCTTGAGGTCGGCAAGCGTCTGGATCGGTGAGCCCTTCGGCACGATGATGTTCTCGGGGGCCTTGGTCGCATCGGCGCCGCGCTGCACGGCGACGATCTTGAAGCCGAATTGCTTTGCCGCCCCAGTGATCGGCGGAACGTCACCCACCGAACCGAGGTCGATATCGCCGGTGGCGGCGGCCTGCACCAGCGGCGGCCCGTAGTCGAACCTGGCGAATTTGACCTTGTACGGCGCATCGTCGAACGCGCCTGTCACCTTCGACAGCTCTTCGCTGCCGTCGCCGCCGTTGTCCCCGATGGTGAAGGTGAACTGACTCCACTCCGGATGGCTGGCGGCCGTCGAGCCACCCGCACTGCTCAGCGGGGCGTCAGGGGCCTTCGACGACGAGCAGGAGGCAAGCACGCCGGTGACAGTGAGCAGTACCGCGGCGAATGTGAGTCGAAAATGTTTGTGGGACATGACTTCTCCTGGAGAGTGGTGAATTGGTTGGTGAGTTCAGTGCTGGCTGGCGAGTCCGAGGTCAGCCAGCAGGGCTGCGCGGAGCTGCTCACGAGCGACGCTGGCTTCTCGATCAGCAGGCGAGAGCTGCACGGTGTGCGTATTGCCGATTCGTCCGTCGCTCATGACCACGATCCGGTCCGCGAGCGCGATGGCTTCATCGACGTCGTGGGTGACGAGCAGCATCGATGCGTGGTGTTTGCGGCGCAGCTCGTGAACCAAGTCGTGCATACGCAGCCTGGTGATCGCGTCCAGCGCTGCGAACGGCTCGTCGAGCAGCACCAGCTCCGGCTCCGAGACTAGGGCGCGGGCCAATGCGACCCGCTGTGCCTCTCCCCCGGAAAGCTGCTTGGGCCAAGCTCTTTCGCGACCCGCCAGATTCACCTCTGCCAGCGCCTTGCGTGCCCGTTCGTCCGCATCCGGTCTATGCAGGCCCAGCGTGACGTTGCGGAGAACGCGTTGCCATGGCAGCAGCCGGTCGCCCTGGAACACGATCGCCCGGTTGGCTGGCACTTCGAGGCGACCGCCGTCGGGCTTGTCCAACCCAGCCAGCAGGCGGAGCAGCGTGCTCTTACCGCAACCGGAGGGTCCGAGGAGGACGACGAGTTCGTCGTCGTCGATCGTGAGGTCGAGGTGGTCCAGCACGGTGCGGTCACCGAACCGGCGGATGACCTGCGCAACGAGCACACCCGTCTGTGTGCGCGGCGTTGCGTCAGTCGCGACGGTCATACGGCCTCATAACTGGGTCGCCACCGCAACAGCACTCGCTCGAGAGTCCGGACGACCTGGTCGGCGAGAAGGCCGAGGATCGAGTAGATGACCAACCCGACAAAGACCTTGTTGGTCTGCAGGTAGGTCTGGGCCTGGGTGATCAGGAATCCAAGTCCCTCGTCGGCGTTGACCGTCTCGGCGGCTACCAGACCCAAGATGCTGTAGGCCAGCGAAAAGCGAAGGCCGACCAGGAATCCCGGAAGTGCGCCGGGTACGAGCACGCGGGTGACGACTCGCCAGGAGCCTGCCCCCGTGGTGCGTGCCATCTCGATGAGCCGTTGGTCGACGCCGCGGATCGCCGCGAACAGATTGAGGTACATCGGCACGCCTGCCCCGAAGGCGATCAGCAAGACCTTCGTCAGCTCATCGATGCCGAACCACACGACAAACAGTGGCAGCACGGCGAGCAACGGGACCGTGTTCAGGATCTGCGCGACACCGTTGAACACATACTCGCCGGTGCGCAGAAAGCCGCCAAGCACGCCTGTCACGATGCCGACGGCCAAGCCTATCCCGAGACCAATCGCCGCCCGCTGCAACGAGATCGCCAGATCGGGTCCGAGAACCCCATCCCTCCAGAGCTCCACTGTCGTGCTGACGATGTCGGTGGGTGCCGGTGCGTACGTCGGCTTGAGCACCCCGGCCTGAGCGAGGATCTCCCACACGATGAGGATCAGCACCGGGGTCGTGTAGACACCAAGCGGCCAGCGCAATCGACGGCGGAGACTGGCGAACGGGGACTGCCTGCGGGAATCGCCCGGCAGAAACACGTCACGCGGAGGCGAGGGTCGGCTCGCGGCCTCCGCTGGTGGCGCAAGTACGGTCATTGCATGCCTTCCGGGCCGGCGTACATCGTCCACCATCCGGCCGCGCTGTTGCGTTGAGCGGCCGGATGATTCGCGGATTACTGATGTTGCCGACACACTGCCGCAAGTAGCTTCGCGGCGGGAGGCATCAAATCGACGCGATTCTTTCTCCGGTCCGGAGCGCCGTAAATTCATCCGGGAAAGACTTGACTGATTCCAGAAAAGGGACAATATTGGTCTCGTGACTCCCGCCCCGGATTACGCGGATCAGCTGCGTGCAGCCGACCTTCGCGTGACTCGCCCTCGGCTGGCAGTGCTGGAGGCGGTGCACGCTTACCCCCATGCCGACACCGAAACGCTTTTCAGCGCCGTGCGCTCCGGCTTGCCCGAGGTGTCGCGGCAAGCGGTTTACGACGTGCTCGCCGCCCTGACCACCGTCGGTCTGGTTCGGCGCATTCAGCCCTCGGGCTCCGTCGCGCGCTACGAGTCGCGGGTCGGAGACAATCACCACCACGTCGTCTGCCGAAACTGTGGGGTCATCGCGGACGTCGACTGTGCCGTCGGCGAGACCCCCTGCCTGACGCCTTCGG
>JAVEES010000060.1 GCA_030840285.1 Pseudonocardiales bacterium | reverse complement strand
CGTGGACGAGGTGCAATTCCTGCATGTACTCCAGCGCCTTGCGACGCGGCTGACCATGGGGATCGTGCTCGCCGCGCTCGTCCTCGGTGCTGCGATCATGATGCAGGTCCCCACGAAATCGCGGATCCTCGGTTACCCAGCGATCGCCATGGTCTTCTTCCTGCTGGCAGCCCTCGGTGGTGCAGCGCTGCTGGGGTCGATCCTGGTCAGCGACAGACGCATCGCGCGCAGATCAAAATCCAACCGTTCTGCCCCCTGACGTGCCGCAGCTCGGCCTCCCGCTTTGGGCGTCCCGAAATACCTAAGATCTGGCTCTCAGAGGGGATTTCCAGACGCCCAAAGCGGGGGAGCGAGCGGGGTTAGGTGAGCGGGCGGGTTAGGTTCAGGGCGGCGGTGATCTCGTTGGGGAAGCTGCCGCCACCGTGCCCCGCATCATCGAGCAGCACCAGACGGCTGCCCGGCCATGCCTTATGCAGTTGCCAGGCGATATCCGGCGGCCCCGACACGTCGTAACGGCCGTGGATGAGCGCCGCCGGTATGCCGGCCAGCTTCGGCATGCCGGCCAGCACCTGTCCGTCGGCCAGGAAGCAGCCGTGGCTCCAGTAATGCGTGACCAGGCGGGCGAAGACACTGGCGAAAGTCGGGTCGGCGTACCGGGGGCTGGGTTCCCAGCCTGGCATCAGCGAGACGTGGGTGTCCTCCCACGCGCACCAGGCCCGGGCCGCGCCCTGATGCACGGCAGGGTCGGGGTTGGCCAACAGCCGGGCATAGGCCGCGGCGAGGTCTCCGTTGCGCTCGGCCGCCGGCACCACAGCGGCGAAGGCCTCCCACTCGCGCGGAAAGACCCGGCTCATGTCGCGGGTGATCCACTCGGTCTCCTGCCTGCTGCCGGACGTCACCGCACCGAGCACCATCGCGATCACCCGCTCGGGGTGGGCCTGGGCGTAGACGAGCCCCAGAGTCACTCCCCACGAGATGCCCACGACCACCCACCGTTCGATACCGAGGTGCTCCCGCAGCGCCTCGAGATCGGCGACCAGGTGGGCAGTCGTGTTCGTCGCGAGGTCGGCGTCGGGATGGTCAGCCAGCGGACGGCTGCGGCCACAGCCACGCTGGTCGAACAGCACGGCGCGGTAGGCAGCGGGGTCGAAGTACCGGCGGGCACCGGCCCCGCAGCCGCCACCGGGGCCGCCGTGCAGATACACCGCGGGTGTGCCGTCGGGATTCCCGATGGTCTCCCAGTAGAGGACGTTGCCGTCGCTCACCTCGAGAAGGCCGGTATCGGATGGCTCCACCGGGGGATAGCGATCGACCATCGCACCAGTATCGGTTATTGATCGCGCAGGCTGTTGAGCAACGCGGCCCTTGCCCGGGCGTCCTCCATCGCGTTGTAGACCCGCTTGTCGTAGTCGGGGTCCCGGTTGTCGATCAGATCGCAGCTGCGGCGGTCCCACACTCTGTTCGAGCCGGGATCGAGCAGCACGACAAGAATCTCGGTCTGTTCCTTGGCGGTCCCGTGGTTGACGGCATGCCACGTCGAACCCGGTGGCGCCACCAGCGACTCGACGGGGCCGGCGTTCCGGCCCCGGACGTGGTCACCGAGCTGCCGGACGAAGTGCATCCCGGCGGCCACGATGAGGGCCAGCACGATCACTTCGAACAGAAGCCTTGTCATCAGCCCTCATCCCCTCCCACTACCGAGTGTGCCAGCCGAGCTGGTTAGGCGGTGATGTCCTGGCGGCTGTGGTGAGATGAGGCGGTGACGCGCTTCGTGGCATTCCTTCGGGCGGTGAACCTGGGCAGGCGTCAGGTCGCGATGGCGGCCGCGAGGCAGGCCCTGAATGATCTCGGCTTCGAGCAGGTGAGCAGCTTCCTGAACAGCGGGAACCTGCTTTTCAGCAGTAGTGGAAAGGCCTCTGAGCATGAGGTGGCCATCCGGTCAGCGCTGGAGGACATCTTCGGTTTCGAGATCACAACGTTCGTTCGCACTGCGAAACAGGTGAGCGACTTGGCCGATGCCAAGCCGTTCGGCGACATCGCCGCGGGCCATACCCACTTCGCGCTGCTTACCTTGACCCCGCTGACCGCCGGTGAGAAGCAGGCGGTCGAGGCACTGTCGAACGACCACGACGAGGTCCTGGTGCGGGGCCGTGACGTGCACTGGCTGATCCGCTCGAAGTCGACCGAGACCACCCTGGGGCCGGGGACGTGGAAGCGGGCGCTGCCCGACAACCCGACCACCGCCCGCAACATGACGATGATGGTCAGGCTGCTGGACAAGCTCTGAGAGCGCGCCCACCAGGCTCGGTGCTGAGGGAGTGCCTATCCGGCTGCCTTGCCCCGCCGCGTCACCATGACGGCCGTGCTGCCGATGACGAGTAGTCCGGCGCCCACCGCGAGCGGCAGAAGGATGCTGGCGCCGGTGAAGGCGAGCGGGGTGCTGGCCTCGCCGCTGGGGGCTTGGACGTCGACCGTGACGGTAACCAGGCTGATGCTGCCGTCGGCATGCACGATCCGGATGGTGATGGTGTCGGTACCGGCGAAGCCGTCGGTCGGCGTGTAGACGAGCTTGCCGTTGACGATTTTCGCCGTGCCGTGCGCGGGTGGGTTGGTGATGCTGAGGCTGTGCGCGCCGGACGCTCCGGGAATCGTGATGGTGCTGGTCGTGCCGCTCCGGGTGGCGGCCGCGGTGCCCACCTTCGCGACCGCGACGACGGTAAAGCTCGTCGTGTCGCTGGATCCGCTGTGGTTGCCGTCGCCGCTGTAGACGGCGGTGACGGGGTAGTCGCCGGTGGCAAGATCGGTCGGCGCGCTACAGCTGGTGGCGGGAAGCGTGGCGGTGCACAGCTGCTTGCCGCCCGAGGTGAAGGTGATCTTGCCGCTGGCGCCGGACGGTAGACCGGTACCCGTGAGCGTCAC
>JAVEES010000033.1 GCA_030840285.1 Pseudonocardiales bacterium | reverse complement strand
TCGGCCTGCAACCGCTGCAGATCCGCCAGCCGCTCGGCCGCCAGTTTCGTGCTGGCGTCGGGCTCCACCTCGACCGCCGAAGCACCGTCCAGCGGCTCGACACCGGCGGTTGGGCCTTGCTCGTCCGTCGTTGTCGACTCGGGCCCGGACGGCCGGTCTGGATTGACCTTTCGCTTGTCGGCAAAGGTGAAACCGGGCTGGGGTTTGCCCCCAGCGCCGGCTCCTTCGGAAGGAGTGCTCATTACTTCTCCTTCGAGCTGTCCTCGTCGATGACCTCGGCGTCGACGACGTCGTCCTGCGAACCTGAGCCGGCGGCGCCGTCAGCAGTCGCACCGCCAGCGCCCGCACCGGTGCCAGCGTCCGGGCCAGGAGCGGACGCGGCGTACATCGCCGCGCCGATCTTGGACGAGACCTCCGAAACCTTGGCGGTCTTCTCGGTGATCGCATCGTTGCTGGCGTTCGCGTCGGCCAGGGTCGTCTTCAGTTCAGCCAGGACGCCCTCGAGCTCGGTCTTCGACTCGGCCGGGATCTTCTCGCCTGAGTCGACGATGAACTTCTCGGTCTGGTAGACCAGCTGCTCACCCGAGTTGCGGATCTCGGCCGCCTCACGACGGGCCTTGTCCTCATCCGCGTGCGCCTCGGCCTCCTTCATCATGCGGTCGATCTCGTCCTTGGACAGGCCCGAACCACCCGTGATGGTCATGCCCTGGGTGTTGCCCGAGGCCTGGTCCTTGGCCGAGACGTGCACGATGCCGTTGGCGTCGATGTCGAAGGTGACCTCGATCTGCGGGACGCCGCGCGGCGCCGGCGGGATGCCGGTCAGCTCGAACATACCGAGCTTCTTGTTGTACGCAGCGATCTCGCGCTCGCCCTGATAGACCTGGATCTGAACCGAGTTCTGGTTGTCGTCCGCGGTCGTGAAGATCTCCGAACGCTTCGTCGGGATCGTGGTGTTGCGCTCGATCAGCTTGGTCATGATGCCGCCCTTGGTCTCGATGCCCAGGCTCAGCGGCGTGACATCGAGCAGCAGCACGTCCTTGACCTCACCCTTGAGGACGCCGGCCTGCAGGCTCGCGCCCACCGCCACGACCTCGTCCGGGTTGACGCCCTTGTTCGGCTCCTTGCCACCGGTCAGCTCGCGCACCAGATCGGCAACGGCGGGCATCCGGGTGGAACCACCCACGAGCACGACGTGATCGATCTTGTCCAGCGGGATATCGGCATCGCGCAGCACGTTCTGGAACGGGACCTTGGTGCGCTCGAGCAGGTCGGCAGTGATCCGCTGGAACTCCGACCGGCTCAGCTGCTCGTCGAGGAACAGCGGGTTCTTCTCCGCGTCCACGGTGATGTAGGGCAGGTTGATCGAGGTCTGCTGCGAGGATGACAGCTCGATCTTGGCCTTCTCGGCGGCCTCGCGCAGCCGCTGCATGGCCACCCGGTCCTTGGTCAGATCGATGCCGTGCGCGCCCTTGAACTTGTCGACCAGCCAGTCGATGACCTTCTGATCCCAGTCGTCACCGCCGAGGTGGTTGTCACCGCTGGTGGCCTTCACCTCGATGACGCCGTCGCCGATTTCGAGCAGCGACACGTCGAAGGTGCCACCGCCGAGGTCGAACACCAGGATGGTCTGCTCCTTCTCGCCCTTGTCCAGGCCGTATGCGAGCGCGGCGGCGGTCGGCTCGTTGACGATGCGCAGGACGTTCAGGCCGGCGATCGTGCCGGCCTCCTTGGTTGCCTGCCGCTGGGAGTCGTTGAAGTACGCCGGGACGGTGATGACCGCATCGGTGATGGTCTCGCCCAGGTAGGACTCGGCGTCCCGCTTCAGCTTCTGCAGGACCCGGGCGCTGATCTCTTGCGCGGTGTACTTCTTGCCGTCGATGTCGACGGACCAGTCCGTACCCATGTGTCGCTTGACCGACCGGATCGTCCGGTCGATGTTGGTGACGGCCTGCCGCTTGGCGACCTCGCCGACCAGCACCTCGCCGTTCTTGGCGAAGGCGACAACCGAGGGCGTGGTGCGCGATCCCTCGGAGTTTGCGATTACCTCCGGCTCGCCACCGGTGAGTACGGCGACGACGGAGTTGGTGGTGCCCAGGTCAATTCCGACCGCGCGTGCCATGTGAACTCCTCTAGCTAGTGCTGTGTGAACTTCCTCGTGAGCCTGCCGGCGTCCTCTAAACGCGCTCGGCAACCTCAGCCATCGTGCCTCTGGTGAGACCCTCTGTCAAAGAAACTGAGTCGACCCCGCTCAAGTTCCCTATCTCGCTGTGGCGCTGGCCACATCTGTCGTGCCTATTTCGGCGGCTTCCTCGCGGGGCGGGCGTCCGATAGCGTCTGAGCATGCAGGTTCAGCTTCGGCACAACCCGTCCTTCACCGTCGCCCGGCTGCTCCTCTCGGGGGGTGAACCGGTCCGCGTCGAGGGCGGCGCGATGATCGCGCACAGCGCTGGCGTCCAACTATCGGCCAAGGCCGAGGGCGGCCTCTTCAAGGGCCTCAAGCGCGCCGCGCTCGGTGGCGGCTCGTTCTTCGTCACGACCTACACGGCACCCCAGCAGGGCGGCTGGGTCGATGTCGCGGGGGTGCTTCCCGGCGATGTCACCTACCTGCCGATCACGCCCGACCGGCCGTTCTACATCACCCGTGGAAGCTGGATCGCCAACTCGCACGGCGTCCAGATCGACACCCAGTGGGGCGGCATGGCCAACATGTTCGGCGGCGAGGGCGGCTTCGGGTTCAGGGCCTCCGGTGACGGTCAGGCGATCGTGAACGTCTACGGCGCGATCGACTACCTGGACCTGCAGCCCGGCGAGACGGTGACCGTCGACACCGGCCACGTCGTCGCCTACGACCTGCACATCCAGTTCCGGATGCGGCGCGCCGTCGAGGGCAAGAGCATCCAGAGCATGAAGACCGGCGAGGGTTTCGTCTTCGATTTCGCGGGCCCCGGACGGGTTCTGCTACAGACCCGCAACCCGGACGCCTTTGCCCAGTGGGTGGCCTCAGCGATACCGGGCAACAATCCCCGCGAAGGTATCGGCGGCGGTACCTCGGACATCCTCGGCGGCATCTTCCGCAGCACCTGACCGGTCCCGCCTCAGCCCGCCGTGGGCCGCTTGAGGTCGAAAATAGGTGTCGACACGCGTCCATTCAGCGTGTCGACTCCTGTTTCGTGGGAAGTGCGGGTGCGCCGCGCCGGAAGCGATCCTTGCCACTTCGGTGTGGTTACTGGCCAGTAGCTATGTTTATTCTTGCGGGACGTCGGGCGCGCATCGAATCGTGCATGAATCGCGAATTGAATAGCGCCCGCGGCCAAGGCATCATCGCGGCACAACCCAGGAGGATCGAGTGGCCCTGCGTATCACCCTGACGCTGATTCTGACCTTGGCCACCGCGGCCATCGCGGGCCGCCGGGTGCTGTGGCTGGTGAAGCTCATCCGCTCCGGCAAGGCCGCGCCCGGACGCGGGAAGGATCCGCGACCTCGCGCCGTCAACGATGCCGAAGAGGTGCTCGGGCAGAAGAAGCTGTTGAAGTGGTCGGTGCCCGGGCTGGCGCACTTCTTCACCTTCTGGGGTTTCCTGATCCTCAACCTGACCATCCTGGAGGCCTACGGTGCGCTGCTCATCAGCCGGGACTTCCACATCCCGCTGATCGGTAAGTGGCAGGTGCTGGGTTTCCTCGAGGACTTCTTCGCGGTCGCCGTCCTGGTCGGCCTGGCGACCTTCGCGGTGCTACGCGTACGGAATGCGCCACAGCGCAAGCAGCGCGACTCGCGTTTCTACGGTTCGCATACCGGACCGGCATGGGTCATCCTCGCCATGATCAGCCTGGTCATCATCACGCTGTTGCTGCTGCGCGGTGCCCAGCTCAACGCGGGCGAGTTCCCGTACCGCGGTTCGAAGTGGACGTTCGCCTCGTATCTGGTGGCCAAGGCTTTGGGCAGCGGGGCCTACAACGCCGGCCTGTCGACGATCTTCCTGCTCGCTCAGGTGGCTGTCGTCCTGAGCTTCCTGATCATCGTCACGTACTCCAAGCACCTGCACATCGCGACCGCGCCTATCAACGTCTACTTCAAGCGGCTGCCCAGGGCACTCGGCGCGCTGCTGCCGGCGACCGATGACGCGGGCAAGCCGATCGACTTCATGGATGTGGAGAACCTGTCCGAGGACACGATCTTCGGCAAGGGCAAGATCGAGGACTTCACCTGGAAGGGCTACCTCGACTTCGCGACCTGTACCGAGTGCGGCCGATGCCAGTCGCAGTGCCCCGCGTGGAACACCGGAAAGCCGCTGTCGCCCAAGCTGCTCATCATGGACCTGCGTGATCACCTGTTCGCGAAGGCCCCTTACTTGATCGGGGGAAAGTCTGTCGCCGGGGACGCGGTGCCCAACTTCGGCACACCCGCGGCAGAGGGCGGCGAGCACGGGCATCACGTCCCAGAAGCGGGTTTCGGGCGCGTCGAGGGTTCGGGCATCGAGCAGGCGGTCCGGCCACTCGTCGGTGACGCGGCCTCCTTCGGCGTCATCGACCCGGACGTCCTGTGGTCCTGCACCACCTGCGGCGCTTGCGTCGAGCAATGCCCCGTCGATATCGAGCACATCGACCACATCGTGGACATGCGCCGGTACCAGGTGCTCATCGAATCCTCGTTCCCGTCCGAAGCCGGCACGATGCTGCGCAACCTCGAGAACAAGGGCAACCCGTGGGGGCTGCCGGCCGCCAAGCGCGAGGAGTGGATCAACGAGCTGGACTTCGAGGTGCGCCGGGTCAGCCCCGGCGAACAGCTGCCAGCCGAGGTGGAATACCTGTTCTGGGTCGGCTGCGCCGGAGCCTTGGAGGACCGGTCGAAGAAGGTCACCAAGGCATTCGCGGAACTTCTGAACGTTGCCGGCGTCGAGTTCGCGGTATTGGGAAGGAACGAGACGTGTACGGGTGACTCCGCCCGCCGGCTGGGCAACGAATTCGTCTTTCAGATGCTCGCGGCTGAGAACGTCGCGACCTTGAACTCGATCGAACGATCGCACCCGCTCAAGATCGTGGCAACCTGCCCGCACTGCTTCAACACGATCGCGAACGAGTATCCGCAGATCGGCGGCGACTACGAGGTCGTGCACCACACCCAGCTGCTCGCCAAGCTGGTGGCCGACGGACGGCTCACGCCGGTGGAACCGGTCGACAAGAACGTCACGTATCACGATCCCTGCTACCTGGGTCGCCACAACAAGGTCTACTCACCGCCACGCGATGTGCTGGGTTCCATCCCCGCCTTGAAGTCCCAAGAGATGCATCGCTGCAAGGACCGCGGTTTCTGCTGCGGCGCCGGCGGCGCCCGGTTCTGGATGGAGGAGAAGATCGGCAAGCGGATCAACACCGAACGCACCGAAGAGGCGCTCGGCCTGGATCCGGACCTGATCTCCACGGCGTGCCCGTTCTGCATGGTGATGCTGTCGGATGCCGTCAACGCCAAGAAGGCCGACGGTTCGGCCAAGGACCACGTTCAGGTCCTCGACGTGGCGCAGATCCTTCAGCAGTCGATGCAGGGTGAAGCCAAGATCCTCCCGTGAGCTTTCGGTGCCTTCTCAGCGCCCAACCTGTGCGGTTATGCCGGCCTCTCTTCCATGATCAACTCGCGTTTCGCGCTGCCATGGCAGCACCTAACGCGAGTTGATCAAGGGAAATGGGGGTTGGGCGGGGCGGGGCAGGAGAGCGCCAGGGAAATGGGGGTGGCCGGGCTGGCTGGGCGGGGTCAGCGCAGGATGGGGACGTCGAGCATCGGCTCGGGAATACCGAAGGCGTTGACGAGCGTCAGGGCGTGCGGGCGCAGCTGCCCGCAGAGCTCGTTCACGACGCCCGGCAAGAGCTTGGTACGGGCCGCCGACAGCCGGCCGTGCTCGATGAACCAGGCCCGGTCGGCCTCCAGATTCGATAGCACGAACAGGTCGCACACCTTCTCCAGCAATGCCTTGGACGCCGGGTCTGGGCATGCCTGGATGCCCGCGACGAAGGCCTCGAGCGTGATCCTGTCCACGTGCGCCTGCGCGGTGGCAAGCAGGTGATCCTGGCAGGCGTTGAACACCGCGAAAGGGTCCGGGGCATTGGCAGCTCTGCGAAGGCGTCGGGCCAGGGTTTCAAGCAGGTGCTTCTCGCGGTAGTCGAAGAGCGAGATGTGCCAGCCGCGATCCGTCCACGCCGCCTGGTCGTCACGGCCGGCGGCATTGACGAGCCGGGTGATCAGGCCGCGTGCGGCGGTGCGTTCGAGCACCGAGCCGACCGCCTGACCCGCCACGAACCTGATGGTGCCGAGCACGTCGAGCTCGCCGAAGTGGTCACGGTATGAGGTGAGCAGCTCCTTGGCCACGAGTTGCATCAGCACCGTGTTGTCGCCTTCGAAGGTGGTGAACACATCGGTGTCCGCCTTCAGATCGGCCAGCCGGTTCTCGCTCAGGTATCCCGCCCCGCCGCAGGCCTCGCGGCACAACTGGATCGTCCGGGTCGCATGCCAGGTCGCCGCGGCCTTCACACCCGCAGCCCGCGCTTCGAGTTCGCGGCGGCGCGGATCATCGCCTTGCCGGTACTCGGCACGGCCGTCGCTCGACACCGTCTCGGTGAACAGTTCGTGCAGCGTTTCGACCAGCCGGGACTGGGCAAAGTGCAGGGCATAGCTTCGGGCCAGGGCCGGCAAGAGCTTGCGCTGGTGCGTCAGGTAATCCATCAGGACGACCTCGCCGTCGCGTCCGGGCGCCTGGAACTGGGTACGCCGCTCGGCATAACGGGTAGTGATCGTTAGCGCGACCTTCGTCGCACTCGCCGCCGCGCCCGCCACGCTGACCCGGCCCTGGATGAGGGTGCCGAGCATGGTGAAGAAGCGCTTGGTCGAATTCTCGATCTCGGTCCGGTAGCCGCCATCCGCGGCCACCTGCGCGTAACGATCGAGCAGGTTGCCACGCGGAATCCGCACGTCCTCGAACCACAGCTGCCCGTTGTCGACGCCGTTCAGCCCGGCCTTGGGCCCGCAGTCGGCGATCCGGACGCCCGGCAGGACGGCACCGTCCTGATCGCGGATCGGAACGAGGAAGCAGTGCACTCCGTGTGACTCACCGGCCGTGACGAGCTGCGCGAACACCGCGGCCATCCGGGCGTCCTGAGCCGCGTTGCCGATGTATTCCTTGCGCGCGTCGTCCTCGGGCGTGTGGATCACGAACTCGTCCGTGGCAGGGTCGAACGTCGCCGTCGTGCGCAGTTCGGCGACGTCGGATCCGTGTCCGTGCTCGGTCATCGCGAAACAGCCGAGCAACCGGCCAGCCCCGATATCGGCCAGGTACTCACGATGGTGGCGCTCGGTTCCCAGATGCAGGACGGCTCCACCGAACAGGCCGAACTGCACGCCGACCTTGACCAGCAGCGACAGGTCGCCCATCGCCAGCATGTCGAAGGCCGTGATCGACGCGCCGATATCTCCCTTGCCGCCGTACTCGACCGGAAACCCATACGCGGTAAGGCCCTCGGCGCACAGCGCGTTCAGCTGTCGCAGCACCCGAGCGCGCTGCTCGACCTGGTTCAGCCCGATCGCGGGCTGGAAGAGTTCGCGGTCGCTGAGCCCCCGCGCGATGGCGCGCACGTCGGCCCACCGCCCGTCGAGGTGTTGGCGCAAGGCGTCCGCGGCGGGCTCGGGCTGTGCAACGTCCGGACGCCTGCTGTCGCTCAGAGTTGCGCGATCGGGGGTCATCGGGGCCTCCTTGACGGTGATGAGATGCCCGAGGCCCCGTTCCACAGCAGGCTGGTCAGGCTCTCGGTGAGTTGTTCCCGGCTGAGTTCGTCCGGGTGGTCCAGCCACCAGTCACCGGCGGCTTTGATCGAACCGACGACCGCGTTTCCCCAGGGCCTGCGCATCAGGGATTCCCGGTCCGCTTCTGGGGAGATGGCTGTGATCAGCTCGTCGATCCGAGCCGCGATGATGCCGGTGTAGTCGACCCGCTGCTGGATGGCTTGCCGCTCGAGCACCGGGTTCTGCACGACGAACCGGTACAGCTCCGGACGTTTCTGCAGCAGCGCCAGGTAGGTGTCGATGCCCGCGGCCACCATCTCGCGGGGCGATGGTTGGGTGGCCATCCGGCTGGCCAGCTGGTCGGAGAAGAGCTTGGCCATCTCTTGGCCGACGGCGCGGTACAGGTCGGCCTTGTCGGCGAAGTGCCGGTAGAACACCGCCTTGGAGGTACCGGCCTGGGTCGCGATCTGGTCCATTCCGACGGATGCGCCGTGCTGCTCCACGGCGGCGATCGCGGCCTGGACGAGTTCAGCGCGACGCGCCTGCCGGTGCGCGTTCCAGCGGGCCGACCGTCCGTCCACTGCGGGGTCTCTTGGCACGCGATTCACGTTATTCGATACTCGCGGTAACAGGTACTTCGCCGGGCTGTGACGTTGCGCTCTCTCAACCGGCAGGATAGCCAGGTATGGACCCTGAACCGATGAGCGTCGAGCTGCGGGCACCCGCGCACCTGGTCAGCCGGCGCGCCATCGCGTTTTGGACCGTGCGAGCCCTGATCGGCTGGATCGTCATCGTGGGCATCCAGCTCGTCATCCTGATCGCGTCCGGCTCGACCCACCATCGCTGGGTCAACGTCCTGATCCTGGCCTGCTCCGTGCTGCTCGGGGCGGTGCACCTGATCGTCATGCCGCGGTGGCGCTACCGGGTACATCGCTGGGAGATCACCCGGACGGCCTGCTATTCACAGTCTGGCTGGATCACCCAGGAGCGTCGGATCGCGCCGCTGTCCCGAATCCAGACCGTGGACTCCGAACGCGGCCCGCTCGAACAGCTGTTCAAGCTGGCGAACATCACGGTGACGACGGCATCGGCGGCCGGTGCGATCAAGATCCACGGGCTGGATTCGAGCGCCGCCGACCGCATCGTGCATGAACTCACCACCATCGCCGCTCTGGACGGCGGCGATGCGACGTGACCGAGCAGCCGCGGACCGAAGCGCAGGCTCAGAGCGCCCCCGTACAGGGCGCTGACGGGGCGCCGGGCGCCCAATGGCGCAGGCTCAGCCCTCGCATGTTGCTGGTCCACCCGGTCCGCGAGCTCATCCGCTACATCCCGGTGCTGGCAGGGGCGTTCTTCGCCGGACGCAACAGCGACAACGGTCAGTGGTGGAGCCTCATCGGTGTCGCCCTGGTGATCGGCCTCAGTGTGGTGCGATGGGCTACGACCCGGTTCCGGATCACCCCCGACCAGGTGCAGCTGCGCACCGGCCTGCTGCGCAAGCGCACGATCGCCGCACCGGCCGACCGGGTACGCAGCGTCGACGTCACCGCCCATACGCTGCATCGCGTGCTCGGCCTTGCCAAGGTCAGCATCGGCACCGGCACCTATGACCGGAAGAAGGAGGGGCTGGTCCTGGACGGGCTGGCCGCCCCCCAGGCCGCCGCGCTTCGAGCCGAACTGCTGCATCGCGGTCAGTCGATTCGCGGCCCGGCGCTTCGTGGCCCGCAACCCACCAACGCGGTGCCGGACGGGCGACCGATCAATACGGTGCCGGACGGGCAACCCATCAATGCGGTGCCGGAGGAGCAGGAGCTGGTACGCCAGGACCCAGCCTGGCTGCGATTCGCGCCGTTCACCCTGTCGGGCTTGATCACGGGCCTGGCCATTCTCGGCTTCGGCTGGAACGCCCTGCAACAGTCCCACGTCGACGCTGGACGGCTCGGGCCGGTGCAGTCGGCCTCTCGTCACCTCAGCGACACCCCGCTCTGGCTTCTGGTGGTCCAGCTTCTGGTAGGGGCCCTTGTCGTGATCTCGCTGCTGTCGGTTGCCGGATACCTGCTGTCCTACTACGGCTTTCGGCTCACCCGGCATACCGGCGGCACCCTGCAGGTAACCCGCGGCCTGCTCACCTCGCGGGCCACCAGCATCGAGCAGACCCGGCTGCGCGGCGTCGAGCTGAGCGAGCCACTTCTGCTGAGGGCGGCCGGCGGAGCCCGGCTGATCGCGGTTGCCACCGGCCTGCGGGTTGGGCGCGGCGCTGAGCGAGGCGGCACCGTCCTGGTTCCGCCGGCGCCGCGATCGATCGTGTACGAGGTGGGTCAGCGGGTCCTGGACGAGGACGGTGCCTGGTCAGCGGTTGCCGATCCGCTTCGTCGGCATGGTGCGGCTGCCCTTCGGCGACGGGTGGTCCGCGCCTGCCTGCCATGGCTCCTCATCACGGCGGCGCTAGTGCTTCTCACCACCACGGCCGGGTTGCCGGCGTGGATTCCGCTGAGCGCGCTAGCTCTTACGCTGGCGTTCGGCTGGATCGGCCTGGATCGCTACCGCAGCCTCGGTCATCTCGTCGTCGGTAGCTACCTCGCCACCGGAGCCGGCTCGCTGGCGCGCCGCCGGGTGGCGCTCGAGGCCGAGGGCATCATCGGCTGGAATATCCGGCGCACGATGTTCCAACGGCGCCTGGGCCTGGCCACCCTCACCGCGACGACCGCGGCAGGCCGTCAGGGATATCCGGTCATAGACATCAGCAGCGTCGACGCGGTCGACGTGATCCGGCGGGCCACCCCCGGCCTGCTCGAGGAGTTCATTCGGCAGCGTCAGCAAGATAGGTGACGACACGCGTGTCGACGCCTATTTTCGCGCGACGGTGAGTCCGTCACGCAGCGCCCCGAGCGTCCCGACGTAATGCTCGATTCGGTTGAACGCTGCCTGGTACGTGGCCCGCTGGCCCGCGGTGATGGCGGGATCGGAAAGAGCCCTCGGCAGGTCGATCAGCCGCAGCTGCGGGCTCAATTCCATCCAGGTGGGAATCGCCTCGGCCTTGGTGATCCGCCAGTGATGCGGCGTGATCTCGGTGAAGGTGAAGCGCGGCATGACGCCTTCGCGATTGTCGTTGATGGGGTCCGCATGGCGCGAGATCTGATTGCCCATCCCGTAGGCGACCCACTTCGCGCCCACCCTGGCGAAGGGCTGCACCACATGGGTGTGATCGCCCAGGATCACGTCGATGTCGGGTGAGTCGAGCAGTTGCTTCGCCTGGTTGGTCTGCTCGGCCGTCGGCTCGTGCTGGTACTCGGTGCCCCAATGCATGCTCAAGACCACGATGTCGGCACCGGCCTGCTTAGCGCGCCTAGCAGCAGCGAGGATGGTCGGGATATCGGTCAGGTTGGCCAGCCACGGCTCACCGGCCGGCAGCGGAATCCCGTTGAACCCGAAGGCATAAGCCAACTGCGCCACCTTCACTCCGGCAGCGGTCGTGATGATCAGCGGCCTGGCTGCCTCTGCCGCCGAGCGCGCCGAGCCGGTGTGCTGCAGACCCGCCTGGTCGACCTCGTCCAGGGTGCGTTTCACGCCGCTGAATCCCTGATCGAGACTGTGGTTGGACGCGGTCGTGCAACTGTCGTAACCGATCTTCTTCAGGGCCGTCAGAACCTGCGGCGGCGCGTTGAAGTTCGGCCAGCCGGCAAAGGGTCCGCCCGGGGGCGCCAGCGGGGTTTCGAGCTCGCAGGTCGCCAGGTCAGCCGAGCTGGTGTCGGGCGCGATGGAGGAGTAGATCGAACCGAAGTCATAGC
>JAVEES010000024.1 GCA_030840285.1 Pseudonocardiales bacterium | reverse complement strand
CTGCGAGTGGACCGGCCGCGACTCGACGATGCTGACGATGCGCGCGTGCCGGGCGGCCTTGCCCGTGGGTTCGAGTTTCTGCCGCTCGCTCATGAGCTGTGTTCCAGCAGCCAGGTGAGGAGCGCCTTCTGCGCGTGCAGCCGGTTCTCGGCCTCGTCCCACACCACGCTTCGAGGTCCGTCGAGGACCTCGGCCGCGATCTCCTTGCCGCGGTAGGCCGGCAGGCAGTGCAGCACGATCGCGTCGGAAGCGGCTTGTTCCAGGGCGGCACCGGTGATGGAGAAGGGCACGAACGGTCCCTCGCGATCGGCCGCCTCGGTTTCCTGGCCCATCGAGACCCAGGTATCGGTGATCAGCACATCTGCGCCGTCGAATGCCCTCTGCGGGTCGGTGGTCACGACGACCGAACCGTCCGTCCCGGCAGCGATCTGACGCGCCTCATCGACCACCGAAGGATCGGGCAGGTATGCCTGTGGACCGCCGATCCGGACATGCATCCCAGCCGAGGCTCCGCCGAGCAGGTAGGAGTTGGCCATATTGTTCGCCGCGTCGCCGACGTAGCTCATCGCGAGGCCCGCGAGTTTGCCCTTGTGCTCGCGGATGGTTTGCAGGTCAGCCAGGATCTGGCACGGATGGAACTCATCGGTGAGGGCGTTGAGCACCGGGACCGAGCTCACAGCGGCCAGCCGCTCGATGCGCTCCTGGCCGAAGGTTCGCCACACGATGGCGGCAGCTTGGCGGTCCAGCACCCGAGCGGTGTCCTCGATCGGCTCGCCACGTCCCAGCTGGGAGGTCTGCGCATCGATGACGAGCGGGTAGCCGCCCAGCTCCGCGATGCCCACCGAGAAGGAGACGCGGGTCCGGGTCGACGGCTTGTCGAAGATGACCGCGACTGCCTTCGGACCCTCGAGCGGGCGAAAACCGTACCGGCTGGCCTTCATCGCGTCGGCAAGGTCGAGCACCTCGGACTGCTCCGCGGGCGACAGATCGTCGTCGCGCAGGAAGTGCCTCGTCATTCCTAACCCCCCTGAGTTTGGACGGAACCCGCGACTTCGCTGATCGCGGCGGCCAGGATATCGAGCGCTTCAGCCACGTCGGCTTCGCTCACGATCAGCGGCGGCGCCAGCCTGATCACGTTCGGCTTGACGGCGTTCACCAGCAGACCCCGACGGGCGGCGGCTTGCTCCACCTCGGCCGCGACCGGCTGCGACAAGACCACACCTCGCCACAGACCGCTGCCCCGCACCTGGAGCACGGCTGGTCCTTGCATGGCTTCCAGTCCCGCGGCCAGTTGCGCACCGCGTTCGGTAACCGATGCCAGCAAGCCGTCGCTCTGGATGGTGTCCAGTACCGCCAGGGCTGCGGCGCACGAGACCGGGTTTCCGCCGAAGGTGGAACCATGGGTGCCGGGCGTCAGCAGCTGCGCCGCCGGGCCGAAGCCGATGCAGGCGCCGATCGGCATACCGCCGCCGAGCCCCTTGGCCAGCGTCAGCAGATCCGGCTGCACACCGCTTTCCTCGATCGCGAACCAGTTGCCGGTACGGCCGATACCGCTCTGAACCTCGTCCATGACCAGCAGCGCGCCGGCGGCGTCGCAGATCTCCCTGGCGGCGGCCAGATAGCCCTGCGGCGCCGGGACGACGCCGCCCTCACCCTGGGTAGGTTCGAGGAATACCGCGGCGACCGTCGAATCCACCGCTGCCTTGAGTGCGTCGACGTCGCCGTAAGTCACGAATGACACAGGCCCAGGAAGCGGCTCGAACGGCGTCCGCTTGGCCGGGTTGCCGGTGATCGACAGCGAACCCAACGTCCTGCCGTGGAAGCTGTTGTCGGTCGAGACGATGCCCAGGCGTGCACCGCTGGCATCCACGCTGCGACCGTAGAGCCGGGAGATCTTGATCGCGCACTCGTTAGCCTCGGTGCCGTCATTGGTGAAGAACACCCGGGCCTCCGGAGCGCCGAGCAAGGATCTCAGGCGCTCGGCCAGGTCGATACCCGGCTGGTGGATGAACAGGTTCGAGGTATGCGCCAGGACGCCGACCTGGTTGGCAACCGCTTGCACGATCGCCGGGTGGGCGTGGCCCAGCGAGGACACCGCGATCCCGGCTATGAAGTCCAAGTAGCTGGCGCCATCGGCATCCAGCACCCGGCTCCCGCGGCCGCTGACCAGAGCGATCTGCGGCGTGCCGTAGCTGTCCATCATGGACTCGGCCCAACGTTGCTTCAGGCTTTCGGTGCTCATCCCAGCGGTCCCTCCATCGGGTCGTGCTCGTCGGGCAACACCATGGTCCCGATGCCCTCGGTCGTGAATATCTCCAGCAACAAAGCGTGTGCCTCGCGCCCGTCGAGCACGGTTGCTCGCGGCACGCCGGACGTCACCGCCCGGAGGCAGGCCTCCATCTTGGGCACCATTCCGGAAGCCAGCGACGGCAGCAGTGCGGACAGCTCGCTGGCGGTGATCTCGCTGATCACCTCGGTACTTGCCGGCCAGTCCGCGTAGAGGCCGGCGACATCGGTGAGCACGATCAGCTTCTCGGCCCGCAACGCGGTGGCCAGGGCGGCGGCAGCGGTGTCGGCGTTGACGTTGTAGGACAGGCCATCCCGGCCTCGCGCCACTGTCGCGACGACCGGGATTCGGCCGGCATCGAGCAGCGCGAGCACGGCGCTCGGATCGACCTCGACCACGTCGCCGACCTGACCGAGATCTACTTCCTCGCCGTCCACGAGGGCACCACGACGTTCGGCGGTGAACAGCCCGCCGTCCTCTCCGGACAGCCCCACCGCAAACGCGCCGTGGTCATTGATGAGGTTGACGATGTCACCGTTGACCTGCCCTACCAGGACCATCCGCACGATGCGCATGGCCTCGGGTGTGGTGACGCGCAGCCCGCCCCGGAATTCCGAGGAGATACCGAGCGCGCTCAGGTGCTCGGTGATCTGGGGGCCGCCGCCGTGCACCACCACCGGACGCAGCCCGGCATAACGCAGGAACACCACGTCCTGGGCGAAGGCCTGCTGGAGCTCGGGCGAGGACATCGCGTTTCCGCCGTACTTCACGACCACGACCTTGCCGTGAAACCGTTCCAGCCAGGGCAGCGCATCGATCAGCGTCGAAGCCTTCTGAGCTGCTGCCGAGAGGGACGCGGTCACG
>JAVEES010000058.1 GCA_030840285.1 Pseudonocardiales bacterium | reverse complement strand
CGCTGCCTTGGCGTCCGCGGCTGCCTGCTGCCAGAGCGGCGGGTGGATTAGCACGTCGCCGGATCCCAGCACGGTAACCGTCCGGGCCGAGGGATTCGTAGCGGTCGGCGCGACCGTGGGAGGCGTCGCCGAGCTTGACTGGCTCGACAGCAGCGGGGCGGCGACGTTACGGGAGGCCGGCTCGGAGGACCGCGATCGATCGTGCTTGGCCGCACCACAGCCGGCCAGTGCGACCAGGGCAGCGACGAGCACAGCCCGGACGGTCTCGTGCGCGAGCGTGGGCGGCGGCATCGCACGCCGCGCCCGTCCGGCGCAAGAACGCTTGCCGTTTGACACCCCAGCAAACTACCTCCCGGACGCCTCGATCCAGTGGCACGCCGCCGAGCCGTTCTTTGTGGCCAGACAGGCGAATCTTGGATAGCCGGCGCACGCTTGGCTGATGGATATTCCAGCCGACCTCGCCGACCTCGATCTCGACGCGCTGATCGGGATGCCGATCGAGCAAGCAACCGCAGTGGTCGAGAGCGAGGGCGGCTTCGTCCGGGTTGCGGCCCCGGGGCAGGCCGTCACGCTCGACTATCGCCCTGATCGGGTGACGCTGGTGGTGCAGGACGGAATCGTGGTGCGCCAGGTAGGCATCGGTTAACTGCCCCCGTGACCTGCTGGACAACGCCGATCGCGGTGGCACCATAGAAATATGGCCACTCCGTCGTTGCTGCAAGCCTGGGACCTCACCGTCGGCCTCAATTACGGGCAGTTCCACCTACAGACCGATGACCCGTACAACGCAGCCAAGACCGAGACCGCTCGCGTGGTCGACCAGGCCTTTTCGGGGCAGGGAATCGCACAGCACTTCGGGTTGATCGTGGTTCGCTCGCCGCACCAGAGCAACTTCGAGATGGGCCTGCGGGTCGAGGTCTGGGACGGCCATCCGTCCGACGAGGACCACTGGCAGGAATGCTTCGAGACCGACCTGGTCGTCGGCCGAGGCGGACTGGTCTATGACTCCCCGGCGTTGTCGTCCTTCGCCATTCCGGTGCCGCCGGGCCAGTACCACCTGCGGATCGACGGCCGTGGATTCTCCGAGCACGGCTGGCCCGGCTCGACCACCCCGGGCGATGAATGGCGGTTGCGGCTCTGGCCCTGCGAGGAAGGACACGAGGCGAACCGGCTCAGCTCGTGGACCGATTCGCTGCCCAGACGGGTCGACGTCGCCGAGTAGCGAGCTTCGATCAGCGTCCGTACTGCTTGGGCAGTCCCAGGGCGGCCAGTGCCGCCGCATCGATCGTTCCCGCGCCCTGCAACCTGGTCGGCTGCCCGCCGCCGGACACTCGCACCGAGCCGCACGGGTCCGGCTTGACGGTCACTGTCACCGTCCGCGATCCGGTCGTGAAGGTCAGTTCGTCGCGGAAGCCGAGGTCGGCGAAGCAGTTGAGGCCGCGGGCCGGCGCCGGCCGCTGGGCGTTGACGAGCGCTGCGAGTTGCCGCGCCTGACCGGCCGGCAGTGCACGATGCACCTCAGCGGCCCGTCCGGCTCGCCCGATGACCACCTCGACCGCCGAGACACCGGACGGCACGGCTGTTGCTGCGCTCGACGGTGCCTGCGTCGAGGACGGCACGGGGGTTGCTGCCGATGTGCCAGTCCCGGGACCCGACACCGATCCCAAGCCCGATCCCGGCGGGTTCGGCCGGCTCACACCCGACGAGCAGCCCGCCGAAGCAGCCACAGCCGCAGCAACGGCAGCCGCGATCCCAGCGACTTTTCGGCGCATCGGGTGACCTCCTCTGCGGCGTCGGTTCAAGCCGTCCTGACTAATGATGCAGTGAGGACGGCGATACGTTGCAAACCGGACGCACAGCTAAAGGGGTCAACGGCTGGCCAGGATCTGACCAAGTTCTGCCGCACGCATGGGCACATGGGCCCAGAACCCCTGGAAGTAGCGATAGCCGATCGCGTAGAGCGCATTCATCTGTCCCTCGGATTCGACGCCCTCGGCGACCACTCGCAGTCCCAGGTCTGCCGCCAGCTGAGCGACCGCGCGGGACACCGCGAGATCGACCGCATTCGGGACAGGCAGCTCCAGCCCGGCGACGAAGGACTTGTCGAGCTTGAGCATCGTGGCAGGCAGTCGCTTCAGGTAGGTCAGTGGCGCGTAGCCCGTGCCGAAGTCGTCCAGCGCAATCTCCAGACCGATATCGCGCAATCGCCAGAGTTCGGTCAGCTCCGGCGAGCCGGCATCGACCAGCACCGATTCGGTCACCTCGATACACACCTGCTCGGGACGGATGCCGGTCTCGTCGAGGGCTGTGCTGATCAGGCTGGTGAGGCGACCGCTACCCAGCTGCCGACGCCCGACATTCACCGTCACCATCAGGGGCTGGCCGGCCTCGGTCCAGGTCGCGACGGCCTCGACGGACTGCCGGACGATCAGCTCGGACAGCTCGCTCATCAGGTCAGCCGCTTCGGCGATGTCGAGGAACTCCGAGGGCAGCAGGGTTCCCCGGGTGGGGTGCTCCCAGCGCAGCAGCGCCTCGGCCGCCACCGGGACGCGGTTCGATTGGACGATGGGCTGGAACACCATGTGCATCTGGTCCGACGTGCCCGCGATGGCGCGGCGCAGTTCGGATTCCACCGCCACCCGGCGTTGCGCGGGCCCTGTATTCAGCGGCCCGGCGATGGCATAGCGGTTTCCGCCGGCGCGCTTGGCCAGGTACATCGCCTCGTTCGAGCGGCGGACCACGTCACCGGGTTCCTCGGCGGCGGCGACCCTGGCCACGCCGATGCTCGTTGTCACGGTCAGCTCGGCACCGGCCAGCGTCACCGGACGGCGGACCGCGGCCAGCAGCCGATCGCCCAGCTGAGCTGGCGGCATGGATGAGGTGATCACCAGCTCGTCGCCGCCGAAACGTCCCACCACGTCGGCAGGTGCGACCAGCATCGAGATCCGCGCCGCCAACGTCCGCAACAGGTCGTCGCCGGCAGAGTGCCCGTAGGCGTCGTTGACCTTCTTGAAGTCGTCCAGGTCGATGAAGTAGACGTTGCGCCGCAGGTCGTCCGGGTCGTCCGAGGTCGCCTGCAGCGTCTCGGTGATCACCCTGCGATTGGCCAGCCCGGTCAGAGGGTCGTGTCCAGCCTCCCAAGCCATCAGCCGCTCGGCCCGGACCGCCTCGTCGACGTCGCGGAACATGCAGACGAACTGCGCTACGCCGCCTTCAGGGCTGCTGGTCCACGGCGCGATCCACAGCTGGATCCACCGCCAGTTGCCGGCCGCGTCCCGCAACCGGCAACGCGTCTGATCAGGATGAGCTACCGGATCGCTGCGGAGCCGGGCGACGAACTTGTCGAGCATCCGGCGATCGGTCAGGTGCAGGATGGAGCGAAAATCGCTGTAGGTCAGCAGGATGCCCGAGCTGTACCCGAGCATCTTGGACAGGCGCTTGTTGGACCAGACCACCTCACCATCGGCCTGGATCACCACCACGCTGTCGGGTAGCGCGGTTATCAATTCCTCGAAGTAATTGCCGGGCACGCGGCTCGACATTGGACCCCCCGGTTCGGCTGTGGCCGCACGAAGGAGTCACCCACCCCCGTATGGCCTGCCTAGTGTGTACCTTGGCCGCGGTCATCGGAAGAGCACCCTCCACCTGGCCTCCGACGCACCTTCCGCCCGGCCGCAGTGGCATCCGCCGCCTCGCGCTGAAGGCATCCGCCGCTTGCCGCACTGGCATCCGCCGCCTGGCACCCGACATGTCACCTCTGCGCGCTAAGGTGCGGCCTATGCCGCACATCGACCCCAGCTTCCTGGCGCTTCCCGCATCCGTCCTGGCGGACGCGGCGCTGAGCCGGGCTCGTGAACTGGGCGCCTCGCACGCCGACTTCAGGCTTGAGCGGATTCGGGTCGCCTCGCTGTCTCTGCGCGACGCCAAGCTCGATTCGAGTACCGACTCCGAGGATCTCGGTCTGGCGGTGCGAGTGGTGTACGACGGCGCATGGGGCTTCGCCAG
>JAVEES010000019.1 GCA_030840285.1 Pseudonocardiales bacterium | reverse complement strand
GCCGCCGCTTCGTCGAGTTCGAAGGTCAGCGTGCCGTCAGCACTGGCCCATCGCTGGATGCCGCCGTAAAAGGTGACGCCGTCGGAGGATGTGATCACATAGGAGTCCAGTCCCGCTGCGACGTCCTGCGGCGTGACGGTCAACGCGACCTGAAGGACAGGTGCCATCCGGAGCCGTCCTGGTGTTCGGCCACGGTGACGGCGAAGACGTTCAGGTCAGGAAGCTCCGTCGCGGCGGCGGCGCCGGCGACCAGTGCAGTCGTCACGCGTCTTCTCCTTCTCCTTGATGCCGTGTTGGGAATGTACCGTCCGACGGCCCGTCAGCCACCAGCGATCCGTACCCCCTGCCAGGTTTGGAGGATGCGGGCGAATAGCCCATTGCACCAGCCGTGCGGTCATCGTCGGCAGCTGTTTCGCCACCTCGCGATGGTGATGCGCAGGCAGTCGAACGCCTTCGCGGACGGCCGGATCGCAGCTAGGCCCGGACCTCGTGGCCCGGGCCTAGCTGTGCACTGACAATCGCGACCTCGCGGTTAGTTCTCGCGCAGCGGCGGGATCGCGTGGTTGCCGATGAACACGGCGGAGGGGTCCCACGCCGTCTTGACCTGGCGCAGCCGCAACCACGCGTCCTCGTCGTAACCCCGCGAGGTGTCCATCGACGCTTCGGCGAAGTTGAGGTAGTCCCGGCCGCTCGCCCACGGTGCCAGAGCCTCGATAGCCTGGTGACTTTGCTGATCTCCCAGCTCGCCAAGCTCGGGAGTTGCGGCGATCGCGAGTGCGAAAGCCAGAAACTGCCCGGGCATGTGGGCGACGGCGCCGGCCCCCTCGGCTGGGACCGCCAGCGCGCCGCCGAGCTGACGCAGCTCCATGACGGTCAGCTTCGAGTCCGAGCCCGGACCGGTCTGCGCTAGCAGCGCGTCGATTCCCGCGGCCGGCAGTTCGGCCAGGATCGAGGTCGCCGATACAGCCGGCGTCGGGCCTTCGGGATCCATGTGCAGCCGGACCAACGTCGCGGTAGGTACTCGTGCGAACGTGTCCATCTCCGGGCGCAGCGCCCGCAACGGCGCCAGGATCGCTTCGGCCTGTGCGTCGCCGGCCAGCACCGCGCCGTCGATCACGACCAGATTGCGTCCGCGGACCGGCTCTGGAATCTCGGGCAACGGCGGAATCTGCAGGATGCGGAACGACGTCGTTACCGATCGAGGCGCGTCCACCGCCCACGCCGCCCAGGTGCGCAGGACTGCCTCGGCCTGCTCCCACGGCCACACCAGCATGCCGCCGTAGGCGTCGGTGAAGCCGAACGTCCGGAACTCGACCTCGGTCACGACACCGTAGTTGCCGCCGCCGCCGCGCACCGCCCAGAACAGGTCGGCGTTCTCGGTGGCCGAGGCGTGAACGGTCGATCCGTCGGCCGTCACGATGGTCGCCCCGGTCAGCGCGTTGCTCTGCAGACCGAGCTCGCGGGCGTACCAGCCCATACCACCGCCGAGTGAATAGCCCAGCACACCGACGTCGGGTGATGAGCCGTGCAGCACCGTCAGCCCGTGCGCCGCGGCAGCCTCGACGACGTCGAGCCAGAGCGTCCCCGCGCCGACTCGAGCGATGGCCAAGTCCTGATCGATCTCGACGCTGGTCATCGCCGACGTCTTGATCAATACGACTTCGCTCAGGTCGCCGAGCGGGGAGGCATTGTGGCCGGTTGCCTGCGTGGTGACCTGCAAGCCCGCTGCTCGCGCCGCGATGACCAGCTCGCTCACCTCGGCTGCCGTGCGGGGGTAGGCAACGGCGGCCGGGTTCAGCGAGGAAACCCAGACGTTCCATGGCATGCGCGAGGCGTCGTAGCCGGGATCACCGGGCAGGTGCACGGCGCCGCCGCACATTCCGCGTAGCGCCTCTGCGGTGGTTCGCGTGGCGCCGTAGTCGATACTCATCTCGTCCTCCTCAGGACTCTTTGTGGTCGAGGAGAACCTTGATGGGCCCGGGTTGCGGGCGGCTTGCGGCAGACTTGCAACCGGCTCAAGCGTCGAGTGCGCGGCCTAGCTCGTCATCATTTGTCACGTTCAGTCGGTCCCGAATCACGTCGAGAGACAGTTGGACGGCGTGTGGGGTCAGGAACAGCGCCTCGGCTATCTCTCTGACTTCGACGCCGTCGGCGGTCAACTTCGCGATCCGCTGCTCGGTACTGGTCAAACTCAGCGATGCCGGCGGCTGCGGCACCTCGGCACCCAGCGCCTGCAGGCGATCCGCGGCCTCTGACCGCAGGCCGAGCGCGCCGGTGATGTCGCCCAGCTGCACCGCTCGCTGCAGCAGTGCGACCTGCTCGTCCTTATCGTCGACGATCTTGCTCAATGCCAGCTGAGCCCGAATGACGTCGACCGGCGCCTGCGCCGACCCGCCGGTGAGCGTCGAGATCGCGTCGCGCAGTGGGGATTCGCCCTCACGACCGCTCAGCTCGCCGCGGATCAGCAGCGACCGGCCGATCGCGCGCGGCGCTCCCCACCGCAGGGCGAGCTCGTAGTCCTCGGCGATGACGTCAAGTGCCTCCTCGGTGCGGCCCAATGCGCCCAGCGCGCGGGCCCGCTGCTTCAGCGTCTGGCGCCAGACAGGACTCTTCAGGTACGGCGTCATCCGCTCGAGGAGGTGGCTCAGTTCGATCACTTCGGGGTAGCGCCCCTCGGCCAGCAGCAACTCGCACTCGGCTTGGCGCCGCAGCCGCCCTCCGTCGCCGATCCGCACCTCATCGCGCACCGAGTCGTAGTACGCCCGGGCCGCGGCGACGTCGCCGCGATCGATGAGCAGGTGGATCAGGAATGCGTGCCCGTACGGGGCGCTGATGAGCCCACCGTACTGATAGCTGAACTCGGTGCTGGCCGTGAGCGATGTGTACGCCTCGCGCAGTTCACCCCGGTACCACTGGGCATAACCGCGCCACAGATGTACCGCCAACGCGGCGAACACCGACCCCTGTGCGTGCGCGTCGGCCAGCGCGTCGTCCCATAGCGAGCCGTGGTCGACATCGGCTACTTCTTGGACGATCCCGGCGATCGCCCAGAACAAGCCGCCGTCATCGCGTTGCAGCACGCCGTCGGCGAGGGCGAACTGCGCCTGTGCGAGTGCCTCTTCGCGGTTCGTGCCGGCGAACACCGATTCCCAGGCCAGGCAGGCCGCAAGCCTCCGAGCGCCCGGCCCGTCCCCGCTGATCGTCGGCGTGCCGAGCTGCCAGTTCGATGCATCGATGCCGTGCATGTGACCGGCCGTGCGTTCGAGCGCTTTCAGGGCCTGCAGGTCGTCCGCCGATGCCAGCCCCGCGAGTTCGAGTTGAGTCTGCTGGGTGAAAAGGGTGGCCTCGCCCTGCGCACCGGCGAACACGAGGACGTGACCGAGCTCCTTGGCCACGCTCCCGCGTTGTTGCGGATCGGGCAGCGTCCGGTAGGCCTCGCGCAGATGCGCCACAGAAGCGGCGCCGTCGACGCCGGCATCGGCTCGTCCCAGCTCGAGCAGTAACCCGGGCCGCTCGGCATCAGTCGGCGGTTCGGCGAGCGCGCGCGTCAGGTAGGCCGCGGCCCCCTCGGGAGCACCCCGGTCGGACGCGATCCGGGCTGCCTGCCGCAATGCCGTGCAGACCCAGGCATCGCCGCGGGCGGGCACCCGCATCAGGTGGGCGGCGACCTGTTCGGCCGATGCGCCGGCCGCATCGAGTGATCGTGCGGCCCGTTCGTGGTGCAGCTGGCGCTGGCCGGTTGGAACGTCCTGATAGACCGCGTCGCGGATCAGCGGGTGTACGAACGCGAGCGGGTATTGATCGTGCAGCATCTCCGAGCGCACGAGCGCGGCGATGGCGGTGGCGCAGTCAGCGTCGGACAGATCAGCGAGTGCGGCCACGGCCGGTAATTCGGCGCCGTCGCCCAGCACCGCCACCGCGCGCGCCGCCGCGGTCGCCGCTTCGGGCAGTCTCGCCAGCCGCATCAGCACCAGGCTCGCGATCGCCCTGGACCCGGTTGCGTTCACGGTGCCCGCGTGCACGGCATCGGGACGGACTCCGTCGGCCTCGAGGGCGCGCAACAGTTGGCGAACCAGCAATGGGTTGCCCGAGGTCGTGCGGTGACAGGCGGCGATGAATGCCGGCTCGGCATGTTCGCCGAGCCGCTGACGGACCAAGGCGCCGACCCCGGCAAGACTCAGCGGGGCCGGTCGGATCGCGGTCGTGTTGACGTCGTGTTCGAGCTCGGCGAGCAGGGCGGCGTCCTGGTGTTCTTCGCCGGTGCGCAGCGTCGCGGCCAACAGCACCGGCAGGCCCTCGAGCCGATGGGCCAAGAAGGCGAAGAAGCGCAACGACCCGGTGTCGCACCAGTGCAGGTCGTCCACCGACAACACGAGTGGACGGTCGGCCGCAGCGTTGACCACCAGCCAGTAGAGACCGTTGAGCACGGCGAAGGTGCTATCGGTGCGGTCACCGGTCTCTGCCGTGTCCGTGTCGAAGACCGACGCCGCCGCCCGTGCCGAACCGGAAAGCAGCCGTTCTCGATCGGCTGGCGTCGAGAGGATCCGGTCGAAGAGTTGCCGCACCGCGCCATAGGCGAACTCGCGCTCGAGCTGGCTGGCCCGGGCAGTCAGGCTCAAGGCGCGATCGCCGAGGCCGCGACGAAGCTCGGTCAGCAAACGAGTCTTGCCGATGCCGGCCGGTCCGGCGATCAGCACGAGCGAACCGACGTTGGCGGTACTGGCCTCGAGGCAGGCGCTCAGCTGCGATACCTCGCGGTCGCGGTCGACCAGGTCGTCGCCGGTCGTTGCAGTCAGTCCGGTTGACGTGGTTAGCCCGGTCAGCGTGTGCGGCCTGGTCGGCGTGAGAGGCATGGTCGGCGGGGCGGGCCCGGTCAGTGTGTGCGGTCCGGCCGGGGTTGCGGGCGCCGACGGCGTCGGCCGCAGCAGCGCCGGCGACTGCGCGAGCACCTCGGCCTCGAGCTCGCGAAGCGCCGGACCGGGGTCGACACCGAGTTCGTCCGACAGCATGGAGCGGGCCCGGCGCAGGGCCGACAACGCATCGGCCTGCCGATTCGATCGGTACAACGCAAGTGCGAGCAACCGCCAGCGATCCTCGCGCAGCGGCTCCGCTGCGACCGCGGCCTCAAGGTCGGGAATCAGCGGCCTTGCCTCGCCGGTCGCGAGCCGCGCGCCGAGCAATTCATCGACTGCGTGCGCATGCACCTCGGCGTAGCGGATGCGTTGCGCGTCCGCCCATGGTTGCCCGGCATAGTCGGCGAACGCCGAGCCTTGCCACAGAGCGAGTGCATCGCGCAGCGCGTCGACGGCGGCCCGGCCCGTGAGCCTGCTCGCTTCGTTCACGGCGGCTTCGAAGCGCCAGGCGTCCACGACCTGATCCGGCACCCGCAGCGCATAGCCGGAGCCTTCGCTGACGAGAACCATCGCGGCAGAGCGGGCCGCACGCGAAGGTTCGAGCCGCTTGCGAAGGTGCGATACGTAGGCATGTAGCGCACCGCTGGCCTGCGGGGGTGGATTCTCATCCCAGATCAAGTCGATCATCCGCGACGCCGGGATCGTCGCCCGGCGGGCGGCCACCAAGATGCCGAGCACCGCGCGCTGGCGCGACCCGCCGAGATCGAGTTCCTGCCCGTCCTGGCTGGCGGCCAGACGTCCCAAAATCCGAATGGAAAGGGCCGAATCGGGCGCTGGGCTCTGCGCCATCGGTCCTCCTCGGCCTTGGAAGTCGCTGATCGCAGAATCTAGCGATTGTTTGTGCAATCAGTCGAGGGCCCGATGGCGCGCCATTCTCCGAAATAGGCGTCGACACGCGTCCATTCAGCGTGTCGACACCTATTTTGCGGACTGGCCGAGGGCGGAGTTGCGGTTCAGCCGACTCCGCGCGGCCTGAACTGCACGCTGATCCGCGGACCTACCGGCTTTGCCGTCTTCGGCACGGCGTGTTCCCACGTCCGTTGACAGCTGCCGCCCATGACGATCAGGTCGCCGTGGCCGAGCATGTGCCGCAGCACCGTCCCGCCGCCGCCGCGAGGCCGCAGCAGCAGCGCGCGTGGTTCGCCGAGGGAGATGATCGCCACCATCGTGTCCTCGGAGTTGCCGCGGCCGATGCGGTCACCGTGCCAGGCGACGCTGTCATGCCCATCTCGGTACAGGCACAGGCCGGCTGTCCGGAAGGGCTCGCACAGTTCCGCGCGGTAGCGACGGTCAAGGGCCGTCTTGGCCTGATCGAGCGCCGGATGAGGCAGCGCCCGGCCTTCGCCGTAGAAGGCGAGCAGCCGGGGGACCGCGACCACCCGGTCATACATCGGCCGCTGTTCGGCGCGCCAGGAAACGGCGTCGGCGAGGCGCTCGAACAGGGTCGCGGCACCACCCACCCAGCCGGGTCGAACATCGAGCCATGCGCCGTCGGAAAGCAAGGTGCGCTTCGTCGTGCTCAGGTCGCCCAGGGTTACGTCGTCAGAGAGGTCCAGCAAGGACCCTTGTATCGCTGCTGACATAGCGTTGAAGTGTAGACCACTATTCAAACATTAGTTCGAATAGTTTCAGCACTCCGAGCCCGGGCTCAGCTCTCGTCGTCCGGGCGCCTGCGCTCTTCGTTCTGCTCACGTGCGAGTTCTGCCTCGCGCCGCGCCTGGTACTCGCGCCGCTGCTGTTCGGCCCGATCCCGGACCTGCGCGAGAAAAGCCTCGTCATCGTCCGGGTTTGTCGCCGCGAAGCGCCCGGGGCGGTCGTATTCCGGAAAGCGACTGACGGGCGGCTGTCCGGTGTTTCCCTTGTACGGCAAGCTGCGGGATGCGCCCGAGGGCCACGGATGACCCGCGACCAACCACACGATAGAGCCGACATCGAAGGTGAACAGGACGATGAGGACCCAGACCGCCTTCGGCAGGTTGCGGACTCGGGACTCGTCGGTGGTGATCACATCGATGATGCAGAAGATCCACAGCCCGAAAAGAATCAGGCCGAGACCGCCGTCGATAAAGAGCACGGCAGATGATTGCACAGCTGGCGCACATTTGAACAGAGACTTAACGTAACTTCTGCCCAGCGGACGGAAGGTAGGTTCACACCCGTGCCGTCACTCGCCGAGGTCATCGCCGTGCTGGATTCCTGGTATCCACCGGCTACCGCGGAGCGTTGGGATTCGGTCGGGCTGACCTGCGGCGATCCTCGCGAGTCGATAAGCAGAGTCCTGCTGGCAGTGGACTGCCTCCCGCTCACCGTCGCCGAGGCGATCGAGTCGGGCTGCCAGCTCTTGCTCACCCACCATCCGCTGCTGCTCTCGCCGGTGCACTCGATCGCCACGACGGATCCCAAGGGATCGATGCTGCACAGCATGGTCCGGGCCGGCCTCGCTCACTTTGTGGCGCACACCAACGCCGATGTCGCGGAGTTCGGGGTGTCCGCCGCCCTCGCGGACGCGCTTGGCCTGCAGGACGTCCAACCACTAGAACCAGGGCCTACCGCCGAGCTGGATCAGCTTGCGGTATTCGTGCCCGCCGATCACCTGCCTGGGCTCATCGACGCGCTGGCCGAGGCAGGGGCAGGTGCCGTCGGGAACTATGACCGCTGCACCTTCAGCGTCGAGGGCGAGGGCACCTTCCGGCCACTGGCCGGCGCCGCGCCCTTCGACGGCGAGATCGGCACGCTGAGCCGCAAGCGAGAGGTCCGGGTTTCGATGGTGCTCCCGCGAGCCAGGCGCGAGGCCGTTATCGCCGCCATGCGCCGGGCCCACCCGTATGAAGAGGTCGCCTTCGAGCTCACCGAGCAGGCCACGCTGGACGCTGCGACCGGGACCGGCAGGATCGGTCGGCTGCCGGCAGAGCTGACTCTGCGGGAATTCACCGCCGAGGTGACACGCAGATTGCCTCGCACCGGCGTGGGGGTGAGGGCCGCCGGCGATCCCGATCGAATCGTGCGGACCGTCGCGGTCTGTGGTGGATCGGGTGCGGGCTACGCCGATCTCGCTCGCCGGTCCGGCGCGGACGCGTATCTGACGGCTGACCTGAAACACCACAGCACCCTGGAAGCGGTCGCCGAGCGCGGTGCCATATCGGACGAGCCGGCGATGGCACTGCTGGACGCAACGCACTACGCCACCGAGGCCGTCTGGTTGCCGGTGCTGGCCCGGCGCCTCACCGATCACTTCGACGGGACGTTGGACGTGAGCGTCTCGGGCATCGTCACCGATCCCTGGCAGATCCACGACCACTAGGGTGTAGCGCGTGATCGCAGATCCGTTCGTCCAGCTCCGCCTGCTCGAGCTGCAGGACGTCGACACCGTGCTGAACCAGCTGTCGCACCGTCGTCGTTCGCTGCCCGAGCTGGCGACCATCGCCGACTGCGAGCGGCGGGCGAGCGAACTGCGCGGCCAGCTGGTCGAGGCAGAGACGAGCGTTGCCGACCTGGCAGCCGAGCAGCGTCGGCTAGAAGCCGACATAGACACGGTTCGGCTGCGGGCCGACCGGGACCAGGCTCGGATGACTGCTGCCGGCGTGCCCGCGAAGGAGATCACCGGGCTGCAACACGAGGTCACGTCATTGGCGCGTCGGCAGTCCGTTCTCGAGGACGAGTTGCTCCAGCTGATGGAAGCGCGCGAAGCCGCCGATGCTCGCGTGCTGGAGTTGAGCCAGGTGGCGGCGGGCATCGCGACCGAGCGGAGCGCGGCCGAGGCAGCCCGCGACGAGGTCTTCGCCGAGCTGGACGATGCCGAGCACAAGCGGCGAGCGCAGCGCGATGAATTGGCCGCGCAGCTGCCCGGCGATCTGCTAGCCCTCTACGACAAGATCCGCGAGGTCAGCGGTGGTGTCGGAGCGGCCGAGTTGCATCAACGCCGGTGCGAGGGATGCCGCCTGGAGCTTGCGGGCAACGAGCTGTCCGAGGTGCGCAACGCCAAGCCCGATCAGGTACTGCGTTGCGAGAACTGCAGGCGGATCCTCGTCCGCACGCACGAGTCCGGCCTGTGAGCGATCTCGCCGTCATCGTCGAGGCCGACGGCGGGTCGCGCGGCAATCCCGGTCCGGCCGGCTACGGCGCCGTGGTCATCGATGCGAGCACGGGCGAGGTGCTGGCTGAACGCAAGCAGTCGGTCGGCGTGGAGACCAACAACGTTGCCGAGTACCAGGGCCTGCTTGCCGGGCTCAGCGCCGCACGCGAACTCGGTGCCAGCAAGGTCGCCGTCCGGATGGACTCGAAGCTCGTCGTCGAGCAGATGTCTGGACGCTGGCAGGTGAAGCATCCGTCGATGCGCCCGCTGGCGCGGCAAGCCTCCGAGCTGGTTCGCAGCTTCGATGAGGTCACTTTCACCTGGATTCCCAGGGAACAGAACAAGTACGCCGATCGGCTGGCCAACGAGGCGATGGATGCCGCGGCCGGCAAGCCTCTGAAGTCTTTTGCTTCGACCGCGACCATTCCTCGTCCCACGCAAGAAGCCGCGGTCGACGTCGGGGATGAACAACTCGATTTCTCCTCCGCCGAGGCGACGGTGCTGCAGCCGACTCCTCAGAACGCTTGGGTGCCGCCGGACAGCACGCCGACCCGGCTGATCCTGCTGCGCCATGGCGTCACCGAATACACGCTGGCAAAGCGCTTTGCCGGACGTTCGGACGCCGAGTTGGTAACGGCGGGCATCGATCAGGCAGCCCGCGCGGCGCGGCGCGTGGCCGAACTCGGCCCGGTCGACGCTGTCGTTACCTCGCCGCTGCGCCGAGCCCGCCAGACTGCCCAGGCAGTGGCGGACCTGCTCGGTCTGAAAGCCGAGGTTTCCAACGACTTTGTGGAAACCGACTTCGGCGAATGGGATGGGCTCACCTATGCCGAGGTGCAGCAGCGCTGGCCCGGCGACTTGGCCCGCTGGCTCGCCGACCCCGCGGTAGCTCCGCCCGGCGGTGAATCCTTCGAACAGGTCACGCGCCGGGTCCGCCGCGCGAGGGATCGAGTGCTGGCCGCCCACGCGGGTCGCACGGTGGCGGTGATCTCGCACGTGACGCCGATCAAGGTATTGGTCCGGCTGGCGCTGGACGCGCCGCCCGCCGCATTGCATCGGATGTTCCTGTCGCCGGCTTCCATCAGCGTCATCGACTACTTCGCCGATGGGCCCTTGACACTGCGCTCGTTCAACGACGCCGCACATCTCTGACTCGCACTGTCGCAGCCGCGTCTAAGGAGAACCGTTCAGCGCAGGCCCAATGGAGCAGCCACCAGCCACAGCATGGTCGTGACGGCGGCGACGATGATCGGCGTGGACAGCAGGCCGAGTGCATGAAACTCAAGTGCCCGTGGCTTATCCGGCGGCGCAAGGCTGCGACGCCACAAGAGGGTCGCCAGCGAGCCCGGATAGGTCGCGTTGGGACCGATGTTGACACCGACCAGCACTGCGAGAACGGCCAGCGGTGAACCGCTGACCAACGGCAACAGAGCGAGCGTGCTGGGCAGGTTGTTCGCGAGATTGGAAAGCACGGCAGCCACAAACGCCACGCCCAGCAGGGCTAAGAGTCCGGTGCCGGACGGGATGAGGTGCCTCAGCCCGCTTTCGACCCCATGCTCGAGCACGCCGGCGACGAGCATGCCCATGCAGAGAACGAATGCGCAGAACCCGAGACTTGCCGACTTGAGCAGCGACCATGGCGACGCTTCGCGGCGACGCAACTGGGGTATCGCCAGCGCGAGGCAACCGGCCAGCGCAGCCCACGCCGGCGAGATGCTGACCGCCGTGCTCGCACCGAAGCCGACAACGGTCAAGGCCAGCACAGCAAGTGAATACCGCGGCGCTTGTGCCAAGGGCGGATGGTGCTCGACGACAGTAGCCAAATCGCGTCGGAACGCGATCCGCAGTCCCGCCCAGTCCAGGGTGCAGGCGAGCAGCCATGGTGCGGTCATCACCGCGGCGAAGCGTGCGAAGGAAAGACCGCTGGCAGAAAAGGCGAGCAGGTTGGTGAGGTTCGAGACCGGCAGCAGCAGCGAGCCGGAATTCGCCAGGTGTGCACAGGCATAGCTGTGCGGCCGGTTCGGCACGGACAGCCGAGCGGTAGTTGCCAGCACGACCGGGGTGACCAGTACCACCGTCGCGTCCAGAGTCAGCGTGGCGGTGACCAGCGCCGCGAGCACCACCACGAGAACCAGGAGGCGCGTTGGCACACCGTTACTCCGATGCGCCACGATGCTGCCCAAATACGAGAAAACCCCGTCCGTTGCGCAGAGCTGTCCGAAGGCGAGAATTGCTGCCAGGAAAGCGACCGTCGGCAGCAGCCCTCGTATCGAATGCTGTGCCGTCGTCCATGACGTCGCGCCCAGTAGCAGGGCCAGACCGGCGCACGGAATGGCTATGACCGCTTCGCGAACCCCGAACGGATGGACGACCGCGGCGGCCAGGCAGGCGGCGATCAGGATCAGCCCGAGCAGCAATTGAGCATGCTCACTCATGATGGACGGCTCTTCGCGCGAGCGCTCACTGCTGGATTCGCTCCGCTCCTCGCTCGTCCCTCGCTGCGATGCTCACTCATCTCTGCCCTGCTCTTCGCGCGAGCGCTCATCGCCTGATTCGCTCCGCTCCTCGCTCGTCCCTCGCTGCGATGCTCACTCATGCGGTTCTTCCCATGGCGCCGATGCCGAGCCAGACGCCGACCGCGAGACCGAAGCTCACCACGACGAACCGCAGCGCACGCTCGTCGATCCGGGCCGCAAATCGGCCGCCGATCAGGCCACCCGCCAGAGAGGCGGGCGCGATCGCGGCGACGAGCAGCCAGTTCACCGGACCGAACAGAGCGAAGATCAGTACCGAGACGCTGTTGATCAGCAGGGACAGGCCACCCTTGATCGCGTTCGCAACGCGCAGGCCGGAGCCGAGCGTAAGGCCCAGAACCGCCAACAGGATCACACCGAGGCCGCCGCCGAAATATCCCCCGTACACCGCAGCCAGGCCGGTCGTGATCAGCAGCGTGCTCGGGTGCTGCCCGTGCTCCACACTCACGGCGTCTTTCAGTCTGGGTTGCGCCGCCAGCAACAGGCTTGCCGCGATCACCAGAAACGGCACCAGAACATCGAAGGCCCTGCCCGGAGTAATGAGGAGCACTATGCAACCGGCGGTCGCTCCGACAACCGCCGGGATGGTCAACCGGCGGATTTCGAAAGCGTTGTCACGAACGATCGGTCCGAGTCCTACGATGTTGCCGGCATAGCCAGGCCACAGCGCGACCGAGTTGGTCACGTTGGCGGCCACGCTAGGAAGCCCTAGCCCCACGAGTGCCGGGTAGAGGATGAGCGAGCCGCCGCCGGCAACCGCATTGACCCAACCGGCAACCACCCCGGCCCCCGCGCCGACGATGAGGTCGAGCGGGCTGGCGTGGGTCACCACGCAAGGCTAGCGGCCGACATTCGACCGGCGAATCACCGCCGTCTGCCCGGCTATCATGGTGAACACAGACGAGTCGGTCGGGCGACCGCGTCAGTCCTTGGGACTGCCGAGGAAAGTCCGGGCTCCACAGAGCAGGGTGGTTGTTAACGGCAACCCGGGGTGACCCGCGGGACAGTGCCACAGAAAACAAACCGCCCGGTCAGCAGTTCGCTGCGGCCGGGTAAGGGTGAAACGGTGGTGTAAGAGACCACCAGCGTTCCGGGTGACCGGAGCGGCTAGGTAAACCCCACCCGGAGCAAGGTCAAGAGGGCCGACGGCGTGCCGACGGCCTGCGCAGATGATTGAGGACTGCTCGTCCGAGTCTGCGGGTAGACCGCTAGAGCCTGCCGGCAACGGTAGGCCGAGATGGATGGTCGCCACCGGAGCCCCGGCTCCGGTACAGGACCCGGCTTAGAGACCGGCTCGTCTGTCATCAAGCTTTTCGTTGCCCATCGACCGCCCGGTCGGACCTGGGCGCCGCAATAGCCTTATGAAACAAGGCCGATCTCGATCGGCGGGTGACCTCTCTCAAGTATCGCAGCAACTGTTGCCGGGACGCTCTTGCCGGAAGCAGTTGCATACCGTCCCGATACGAGTCACGATCTTCACGCCAATGACATCAGGGAGCAGCTGTGAGCACCACCGATCAGGAGTCGACGTTCTGGTTCTGCCTGGATCACCACGCTGTCGAGCCGTTCGCTGGATGCGGTAGTCGTAACCGCATCGGACCGTTCGACTCCGTGGCAGCTGCCGAGCGCGCGCTCGACACCATCGCCGAACGAGAACGCCGTTACGACGCAGAGGATTCCGCGTGGGACGGTGACCAGTGATGCCACTCCGCAAGCCCGGGGGCATGCGATCGGCTCGGTATTTTCACCGCGACGCTACGGCGTGGCTCGTTGAAGAGTGGTTCCCCACATCGTCCACTGTTGTCATCAGTGGACCACTAGGAGGCACAGCATGACCTCACCGTCCCGCACCACACGCAAGGCACCGGCAAAGAAGGCGGCGCCCGCGCGCAAGGCCGCTGCCAAGAAGACTGCCCCTGCTAAGAAGGTTGCCGCCAAGAAGGCCGCACCAGCGAAGAAGGTTGCCACGAAGGCTCCGGCGAAGAAGACTGCCGCGAAGAAGACCGCCGCGATAAAGAAGACCGCGGCCAAGAAGGTCAGCGCTGTGAAGAAAGCGGTGGCAAAGAAGGCTCCCGTCAAGAAGGCGACCGCTGCCGCGAAGGCACCTGCGAAGAAGTCAGCTGCGAAGAAGACAGCTGCAAAGACAACGCCCGCACGCAAGACGCCTGCCAAGAAGGTCAGCGCTGCCAAGAAGGTAAGTGCTGCCGCGAAGGCGCCGGCCAAGAAGGCCGCGGCACGGAAGGCGCCGGCCCGAAAGGCCGCTCGCTGAGCTTCCCCATGGCACAACGACGACTCGCCGGGACTCCGCTGGACTTCGCCGCACTACGCGAAGAACTAGGAGTTCCCGGCGAGTTCTCGGCCGAGGCCGCCAGCCAAGCCGCGACGGTCGCGTCACATCCGCCCCTGCATGAGCTCGATCGCACGGACATCGAGTTCATCACGGTCGATCCGCCCGGCAGCAAGGATCTCGACCAGGCCGTACATATCAGCCGCCACGATGACGGTTACCTCGTCAGCTACGCGATAGCCGACGTCGCGGCGTTCGTCGAAGCCGGCTCGCCGCTGGACGGCCAGACGCGTGCGCGCGGTGAGACGTACTACTTCCCAGACGCGCGGGTTCCACTGCATCCGCCGATCCTGTCCGAGGGGGCGGCCAGTCTGCTTGCCGGTCAACCACGCGCGGCGGTGCTCTGGCAGATCACACTCGACCGCTACGGCAGGCCGGCCGCGACCACCGTGCAGCGAGCCATGGTGCGAAGTCACGCGCAGTGGGATTACGCCTCGTTGCAGCAAGCCATCGACACCGATGCCGCACCGCTGGCGGTGCAACTGCTGCCAGAAGTGGCGTCCTTGCGCCAGCAGCTCGCACGGGACCGGCACGCGATCAACCTCGGCCTCGCTGAACAGGAAGTCCTGCCTAGCCCGTCGGGGGAGTGGGAGTTGGAGTTTCGCGCACCCCTGCCGGTGGAGGACGCGAACGCCGAGATCTCGTTGCTGACCGGTGTCTGTGCCGCGCAGCTGATGATCGAGGGCCGGGTCGGACTGCTCCGCACGCTGCCGCCGCCGAGTGATGCCACCGTGGCCGCGCTGCGCTCGATCGCCCCGGCCCTCGGTGTGGACTGGCCGGCGGATCGCGAGCCGGGCGACGTTCTGGCAGGACTGGACCTGAGCAATCCCCAACATGCCGCGTTCGCCGAGCATGCCTCGTCGCTGCTTCGCGGCGCGGGCTACGTGAGCTTCGACGGCAACCTGCCCGATCAACAGCTGCATGCGGGCATCGGCGCGCCCTATGCCCACGTCACTGCTCCGTTGCGACGCCTGGCCGATCGATTCGCTACCGAGGTCTGCCTTGCGCTGGCGGCAGGTCAGGCCGTTCCTGACTGGGTCAGGCGCGCCCTTCCTACGCTGCCGGCGGCGATGAGCAGCGCGGACCGGCTGGCGCATACCGTCGATCGCGCGGTCGTGGATGCGACTGAGGCATTCCTGCTCGCGGATCGGATCGGGCAGAAATTCGATGCCGTAGTTCTTGAAACCGACGCCAAGGGCGGCGTCAGTGCGGTGGACGAGCCGGCGGTTCGCGCCCAGTGCTCTGGAGCGAACCTTCCGGTGGGACAACGGATCACGGCCGTCCTCGACGAGGCCGACGTACATCGCAGAAGCGTCCGCTTCTCACGCGTGGCCTGAAGGCTGGTACGGGCGACGCTCAGTGGTAGCTGTGCTCGGCGCCCGGGTAGATGCCGGCCTGGACCTCGGTGGCGAACTGCTGCACCGCCGAGGTCAGAACCGCATTCAGGTCCGCGTACTGCTTGACGAACTTGGCGGGCTTTCCGGTACCGCGCAGTCCGGCGAGGTCCTGCCAGACGAGCACCTGGGCATCGCATTCGACCCCTGCCCCGATCCCGATCGTCGGGATGTGCAGGTCATGGGTGATCTTCTTGGCGAGGTCGGCGGGTACGACTTCCATGACGAGCGCGAAGGCACCCGCATCCTGAAGTGCCCGGGCGTCTTCGACCAGTCGTAGGCCGGCCTGGTCGCCGCGGCCCTGGACCCGGTAACCGCCCATGGTGTTGACCGACTGTGGGGTCAGGCCGATGTGCGCCATCACCGGGATTCCGGCTGAAGTCAGCAACTCGACCTGCGCCGCGACGCGCGTGCCGCCCTCGAGCTTCACCGCCTGCGCGCCGCCCTCCTTCATGAACCTGGTCGCGGTCTCCAGCGCCTGCTGGGGCGATGCCTGGTACGAGCCGAAGGGAAGATCGGCGACCACGAGCGCGCGCTGGGCGCCACGCACCACGCCGCGGACCAGCGGCAGCAGTTCCTCGGTGCTGACCGGCACCGTCGTGTCATAGCCGTACACGACATTGGCGGCGGAATCACCGACCAGCAGCACGGGTACGCCCGCCTGGTCGAAGACACGGGCTGTGGAGAAGTCATAGGCGGTCAGCATCGGCCAGCGGTCGCCGGACTCCTTGGCGCTCTGCAGGTCTCGGATGGTTATGCGGCGGTTCGATGTGCCGCCGTAGAGCGTTTCGCTCATGGTCGGATCCTCTGTCTCCTCGAGGCCGGCTAGCCGGTCCCCGGGCCATTGGTGGACGCCTCCATCGTGCCCCGCCGCACGCTGTTTGACACCCCCGCGAAACGGCAGGAACGGGAGAGATGGCTCACGATTTGCTAGGACGTCCTAGTGTTCGTCCGCGTCCTGGGCTTCGCGCCACCGGTTGGTGATCGGCAGCCGGCGGTCCTTGCCGAAGGCCTTGAGGCTGATCTTCGGGCCGGGTGGATACTGCCGCCGCTTCCACTCGGCAGCATCGGTCATCCGGACGACCCGCCGGACCAGTGCGGGGTCGAAACCCTCGCTGACGAGATCGGCGAAGCCGGCATCCTCATCGACGTACCGGGCCAGGATGGCGTCCAGTAGCTCATAGTCGGGCAACGAATCCGAGTCCAGCTGTCCCGGGCTGAGCTCGGCCGAGGGCGGCTTGCTGATCGAGTTCTGCGGGATCGGCGGTAGCTGGCCGCGCCGGCGAGCCTCGGCGTTGCGCCACTCGGCCAGCTTCCACACGAACGATTTCGGCACGTCCTTGATCGGTGCGAAGCCGCCGACCGCGTCACCGTAGATGGTGGAATAGCCCACCGACAGCTCGCTCTTGTTGCCGGTGGCCAGCACCAGGTGGCCGTGCTGATTGGACAGCCCCATCAGGGTCGTTCCGCGCACCCGGGCCTGGACGTTCTCCTCTGCCAGCCCGGTGAGCTTCAACGACTCCACGAAGGCTCGCACGATGGGCTCGATCTCGACGACCTCGTAGTGCGCGCCGATCCGCTCGGCAAGCTCCGCGGCATCGGACTTGGAGTGATCCGAGGAATACGCGCTGGGCATCCCGACGCCGTAGACCCGGCTGCCGCCGATGGCGTCGGCGGCGATCGCGGCAACCACCGCCGAGTCGATGCCACCGCTCATGCCCAGCACCACCGAGCTGAAGCCGTTCTTGCGGATGTAGTCCCCGGTCCCTGCCACCAGGGCCCCCCAGACCTCCTCCTCATCCGAGATTCGCCCGGCGATGCCGAGCGGTTCGGCTTCGTGGACGGCGGCCCCGCTCGATCGAGCGGGCAGCGGAGCGATCGTGCGCCGGACGGTCAGGTCGTTCACCACCGGAGAGGCGTCGCTGGTGGCCTGGGGCAGCTCGATGTCGACGTAGTACAGCTTCTCCACGAACTGTGGCGCGCGGCCGAGCAGTGCCCCGTCCGCCGCCACCACGAACGAATCGCCGTCGAAGACCAGCTCGTCCTGTCCGCCGACCTGGTTGACGTAGACCACCGGTGCGCCGGCCTCGATCGCGCGCCGCCTGACCAGCGGCAGCCGGATGTCGTCCTTGTTGCGCTCATACGGCGAGCCGTTGATGTTCAGCAGCAGGCCGACCTCGGCCACGCGGGCTGCCGTGAACGGGCCGCCGTCCTGCCAGATGTCCTCACAGATGGTCAGCCCGATGTCCACTCCGGCGAAGCGCACGACGGTCAGCTCGGACCCGGGGGTGAAATAGCGGTCCTCGTCGAAGACGCCGTAGGTGGGCAGGTGGTACTTGAAGTAGCGGGCCACCACGCTGCCGTCCTGGATGAACGCCGCGGCGTTGCGAGCGCCCTGGTGCTCGTCGAGGTATCCCACGACGACCGCGATATCGCCGAGTCCGGCTGCCGCCAGCGAGGCAGCCAGGTCGGTGAGCGCCTTTCGGGACGCGGCGCGGAAGGAACGCCGCAACACCAGATCCTCGGGCATGTAACCGGTCAACGTCATTTCCGGGAAGACCACCAGCTGGGCGCCCGCGGCGGCCGCCTCAGCCACCCGCGCCGACACCATGGCGGAGTTCGCCGCGAAGGCTCCGACGGTCAGATCAACCTGGGCAAGTCCGATGCGCAATGCCGTCACGACCTCAGTGTGCCGTTCCCCGCCCGGCTGGTTCCAGCGGGGCGGTGGGACGGTTGCGGCGGGTCGAGCGCGCAATTGAAACACGCACACGGCAGACTGCGTAATCGTGGATCGCCAGCAGGAATTCGTCCTTCGTACTCTCGAGGAGCGCCAGATCCGGTTCGTCCGGCTCTGGTTCACCGACGTGCTCGGTTACCTGAAGTCGGTGGCGATCGCGCCCGCCGAGCTAGAGGGTGCCTTTGCCGAGGGAATCGGCTTCGATGGCTCTGCGATCGAGGGCTTCGCCAGGGCGAGCGAGTCAGACATGCTCGCCCGCCCGGATCCTTCGACCTTCCAGATCCTGCCCAGCGATGACGGCGGCCACGGCGACACGGCCCGGATGTTCTGCGACATCACGATGCCGGACTCCTCGCCGTCCTGGGCCGACCCCCGTTACGTGCTGCGCCGGACGCTGTCGAAGGCGGCAGATCGCGGGTTGACGTTCTACACCCACCCCGAGATCGAGTTCTTCCTGCTCAAGGACCGGCCCAGCGATGGCACCGAGCCGCTGCCGATCGACACCGGCGGGTATTTCGACATGACCAGCCACGACTCGGCGCACGACTTCAGGCGCGCCGCGATCACGGCGCTGGAAGCGGTGGGGATCTCGGTGGAGTTCTCCCATCACGAGGTCGCCCCAGGCCAGCAGGAGATCGATCTGCGCTACGCCGACGCGCTCTCGATGGCCGACAACATCATGAGCTTCCGGCACATCATCAAGGAGGTCGCGCGGGCCAAGTCGGTGCACGCGACCTTCATGCCGAAACCGTTTCGCCACCAGCCCGGCAGTGGGATGCACACCCACCTGTCGCTCTTCGAGGGCGATCGCAACGCCTTCCACGACCCGTCCGACGAGCTCTTCCTGTCCGCGACCGCGCGATCCTTCATCGCCGGTCTGCTGAGGCACTCCCGGGAGATCACGGCGGTCACCAACCAGTGGGTCAACTCCTACAAGCGCCTGTTCGGCTACTCCGCGCCCGGCCAGATCGTCGAGGCGCCCACTTACGTCTGCTGGGGCCACGCGAACCGATCGGCCCTGGTCCGGGTCCCGATGTACAAGCCTGGCAAGGCGAATTCGACCCGGGTCGAGGTCCGCTCGCTCGATTCGGCCTGCAACCCCTACCTCGCCTTCGCGGTGCTGCTCGCGGCGGGATTGAAGGGCGTCGAAGAGGGTTACGAATTGCCGCCGGGCGCCGAGGACGACGTGTGGTCCCTGTCGGACACCGAGCGCCGAGCCCTCGGTTACGACGAGCTGCCGCACAACCTCGCTGACGCCCTCGACGCGATGGAGGCCTCGGAACTCGTTGCTGAGACCCTCGGCGAGCACGTGTTCGACTTCTTCCTGCGGAACAAGCGGGCCGAGTGGGTGGACTACCGGGCTGAAGTCACGCCGTTCGAGCTGCGCCGCTACCTGCCCTCGCTCTAGCGCGCCCGGTCCCGCCCTGATGGTGGCTCGGTAGCCTGATCGCATGACTTCCGCAGCGGGCGAAAAGGCCGTCAGCCAGGCCGGCATCCGGCCGATCCTGGTCATCGAGAACGATCTGAGCGATCCGGTCGGTCGCCTCGGCGAGTGGCTTCGGAAGGCCGGCGCCACCCTGGACGTCCGTTCCGGCGCCGCCGAGGATGAGATTCCGGAGTCGCTGGAAGGGTTCGCCGGACTGATCGTGATGGGCGGCTGGCAGAACGCCTACCAGGACGATAAGTCGCCGTGGTTGCCACGGGTGAGGGCCCTGCTGGCCGAGGCGGTTGCCGATGGCGTGCCGGCACTGGGCATCTGCCTGGGCGGCCAGTTGCTGGCCGCGGCCACCGGAGGCCAGATCGAGCGGGCGGAGACTCCTGAGTACGGCGCGCAGCTGGTGGCCAAGCGGCAGGCTGCCGCCGACGACGCGCTCTTCGCCTCGCTGCCGATCACGCCGGACGTGCTGCAGTGGCACGTCGATGAGATCACCAGGCTGCCGGCCGGTGCTGTGTTGCTGGCCTCCTCACCGACCTGCGAGGTCCAGGCCTTCCGGGTGGGCAACCGTGCTTGGGGCCTGCAGTTTCATATCGAGACGGAGCCCGCGACCGTGGCACGGTGGGCAAGCGAGGACAGCGACGCGCTGGCCCAGTACGACGTCGAGGGCATCCTGAGCCGTAGTGCGGCCGCGCACGACGACATCGCCGAGACCTGGCGGCCCTTCGCGGCGACGTTCGTGGGGGTGGTCGCTGATCCGTCCTTGGCGGCAGCGCCACGGAGCCTGCCGATGGCCGGCCCGCCGGCCACGACGGCTGGACCGATCACCGATCCGGCCGCGATCCGGGCCGCGCTGGCCGCCGAGTTGCAGGCCGCCCGTGGACCCCACGCTCACTGACAGCGGGCCGGGCGGGTCGGCGCCTGCCACCAGCCTTGCATCGACCACCCGGGACGCCCCGGCGCGGCCGCAGGCTGAGCAGCTCCAGCGGGTAGCGGCCAGGCTCGCCAGGGTTGGCTTCGCCGACCCGGTCAACGCACGTGCACTCCTGACTGGTGAGCGACTGGCGCTGTGGGACGAGGCGAGCAACAACCCGGTCGACGACGAGGCCGCCGCGGTCGTGTCCGCGCTGGGTCGAGCGGCTGACCCGGATCAGGCATTGCGGCTGCTCGGCGAGCTCGCGGCGACGGAGCACCGCGACCGGATTCTCTCGGGATTGCGGACGTCGGCGGCGTTGCGGCCCCGGCTGCTCGGGGTGCTCGGCGCCTCGCAGGCGCTGGGTGAGCACCTGGTGCTCAATCCCGGCGCTGCGTTGCTGCTGGCGGATGAAAGCGCCGAGCCGCCGGATTTCACGCTGGCCAGGGCACGACTGCTGGCCGCCGTCGGCGCCGATCCAGCAGCGCCCGTCCGGGGGACGTCCGGCGCCGCGGCGGCGCTCACGGGCCCTGCGGCAATCTCATCGCTGCGCACGGTGTATCGCACTGAGCTGGCGGTGCTGGCCGGCTATGACCTGGCCGGTGAACTCGACCTGCAACAGGCGTCCGAGGTACTTGCGGACCTGGCCGGCTACCTGCTCGAAGCGGGGCTCGCCGTCGCGCTGGCCGAACTACCGGCGAGCGCCCAGCCGTGCCGGTTGGCGGTGATCGCGATGGGGAAGGCCGGAGCGCGCGAGCTGAACTACCTGTCTGACGTCGACGTGGTCTTCGTAGCGGAGCCGGCCAGCGCCGAGGGTGACAGCGATCTGGCGTTGGCCAGTGCCACCCGGTTGGCGTCGAGCCTGATGCGGATCTGCGGCGAGGTGGCCTGGGAGGTAGACGCCGCACTCCGCCCCGAGGGCAGATCCGGCGCTCTGGTTCGGACGCTTGCCAGCCACCAGGCGTACTACCGCCGGTGGGCGTCCACCTGGGAATTCCAGGCATTGCTCAAGGCCCGTCCGGTAGCGGGTGATCTCGAACTCGGCGCCTCCTACGTTGCGGCCCTTTCGCCGCTGGTCTGGCAGGCCGCCGAGCGTCCCGACTTCGTTGCCGAGGTGCAGGCGATGCGCCGGCGGGTGGTGTCCCAGTTGCCGGCCGGCGTCGCGCAGCGCGAGCTGAAGCTGGGCCCGGGAGGCCTGCGTGACGTCGAGTTCGCGGTCCAGCTGCTGCAACTCGTACACGGCAGGACGGATGAGTCCTTGCGAGTGCAGGCGACGCTGCCGGCGCTGGCAGCCCTGCGCGACGGTGGCTATGTCGGCCGCGACGACGCGATCAGCCTCGCCGATGCGTACACGTTCTTGCGAGCCACCGAGCACCGGATTCAGCTGGCACGGCTGAGGCGCACCCACCTGGTGCCCGACGATCCGGCGGCGCTGCTGAGGCTGGCGCGTGCTCTGGGCTTTCGAGCCGATGCCCGTGGCGATGCCGCCGCTGTCTGGCAGGAGGAGTGGGCGCTGCACGTGCGTGAAGTGCGTCGGCTGCACGAGAAACTGTTCTACCGGCCACTGCTCGAGGCCGTTGCTAGGGTCCCGTCCGAGGGCATGCGGCTGACGCCCACCGAGGCCGGACGCCGCCTGGAAGCGCTGGGTTACAGCGACCCGGCCGGTGCGCTGCGGCATCTGCAGGCATTGACCTCGGGCGTCTCCCGGCGTGCCTCGATCCAGCGGGCGCTGTTGCCGGTGATGTTGTCCGACCTGGCCTCGGCTTCGGACCCGGACGCAGGGTTGCTGGCGTACCGGCAGGTGTCCGATGCCCTGGGAGCGACGCCGTGGTTCTTGCGGCTGCTGCGCGACGAGGGTGCGGTGGCAACCCGGCTTGCACTGGTGCTCGGGACCTCCCGTTATGTGGCCCACATGCTTGTCCGCGCTCCCGAAGCGCTCCAGATGCTGGCTGACGATGCCCAGCTGGCTCCCCGTGGACGCACCGAGATAGAGGCGGTGATGACCACCTCGGCACGACGGCAGGACGATGTCGCGGCGGCGGCGCACGTCATCCGCAGCGTCCGGCGCCTTGAATTGTTGCGGATCGCGTTCGGCCAGTTGGTGGGACTCACCGATGACTCCGCCGGGCGGCTCGCGCTCACCGAACTCGCCGATGCCACGCTGGCTGCCAGCCTGGCTGTGGCGCGTGCCGCGGTGGCCCGCGAGTTCGGTGCGGACGGCGAGTTGGGCATCGACTTCGCCGTCATCGCCATGGGCAGGTTGGGGGGCCAAGAGCTCGGTTATGGCTCGGACGCCGATGTGATGTTCGTCTTCGACCGGCGGCCCGCTGCCGCCGCCTGGCTGTCCGAGTCCGAGGCGGCGCGACTAGCCCACCTGGTTGCCGAGCGGCTGAGAGCCATGTTGTCGGCACCCTCGACCGACCCACCGCTGGTGCTGGACGCGAACCTGCGCCCGGAGGGCCGTGCAGGGGCCCTCGTTCGATCCCTTGGCTCCTATGCCGAGTATTACGGCCGCTGGGCCTCGGTATGGGAGGCGCAGGCGCTGTTGCGGGCTCGCTACGTCGCGGGGGATCCGGGGCTGGGCGAGAAGTTCATTCAGCTCATCGATCCGATCCGGTATCCCGCTGGCGGCCTGAGCGCGGCCGAGGTGACCGAGATCCGCCGGATCAAGGGCCGGGTCGATGCCGAGCGGCTGCCGAGAGGTGCTGATCGGCACACTCACACCAAACTGGGCCGTGGTGGCCTGGCCGATGTCGAGTGGACAGCACAGTTGCTTCAGCTTCGCTTCGCTCACGAGCATGCCGGGCTGCGGACGCCGACCACCCTGGCTGCGCTGTGGGCAGCGGTCGAGGCCGGCAAGCTGGCGTCGGAGGACGCTGAATCCTTGGAGGCCGCGTGGCGGCTGTCCAGCCGGGCGAGGGATGCCATCATGCTGGTGCGCGACCGTGCTGATGATCAACTGCCGATCCAGGGTGCGGTGCTCGGCGCGGTCGGACGGCTACTGGGCTACCAACCCGGAGCCGACCGGGGCCAACTGGTGGACGACTACCGGCGCGCCACCCGGCGGGCGCGGCGGGTGGTCGAAGCGGTCTTCTACGACACCTCGGCCTGATCAGCCACCGGGGGGGTCACCGGCGTCGTCACTGGCGCAGTTGTCGGCGCCGCGCTCGCGTGGCGCGCATCAGCAGCGTCCAGATCGGATTCCGGGTAGCTGCGCCGACGAACATGTACGTGCTGCGGCGCTTTGAGGAAGGCGCCGCGTCCTGACATCAGGTACTGGATGCCGCAGCCGGCCAGGAATACCGCAAGCCCACCGATCGCATCAATGATGAAGTGGTTCGCCGTGCCGACGATCACCAGCAGGGTGCATAAGGGATACAGGGCGCCGAGCAGGCGCACCCATAGGCGTCGGGCGAGCAGGAAGATCGACACACCGCACCAGAGCGACCAGCCGATGTGCAGGCTGGGCATCGCGGCGAACTGGTTCGAGTGCTCGGCGATCTTCGGATCGGCCAGCGAACCCCAGGTGTGGAACACCTTCAGGGTGTCTATGTAGCCGAATTGGGGCAGCAGGCGGGGCGGGGCCAGCGGATACAGGTAGAACCCGGCGAGCGCGAGCAATGAGGTGGCGAAGAGCACTGTGCGCGCGCCGCGATAGACCCGGGGCTTGGCGTGGAACAGCCACACCAGCACCCCGACCGTCACGATGAAGTGGAGAGTCGCGTAGTAGTAGTCCATCACCTGCGCGATCGGCTCGTGGCCGGCGACGAAGCGGTTCACGGAACGCTCGAAGTTCAGGTGCAGAAAATCTTGGACGTGCTGGACACTGCGGCCATGCCGCATCGCGATGCTCTCTTGCTCGGGCACCAGGTTGCGGATCTCGCTGTAGATCCAGTAGCAGAAACCAATGATCGCCACTTCCTGCCACCAGCGGGGTTGCCGATGCATCAGCATGCGGTTCGGCAGCACCCCGCTGAAGCCGCTACGACGCCTCTGTCCGGCCGCCTCCGCGGCGGGTTGGGTCGTCGCAGTCACCGCTGCATCCTCTCACTCGGTTCCGGCTGGGCCGGTCAAGTACCCAACCACTTCTCAGCTTGCCAACAGCTGTGCACAGCCTGAAAGTTCGTCAGGTCAGTCACATCTGCGGAATAAGCTCCTCGACGCGGTTGCTGTCGCCTATGGAAAGACGCCTGATCAGAAGGCGTACGGCCGGCGGGAGCGGATATGTCTCAGCTCGAGGAGCAGGCCATTCCGGTGGTCGTGCACTCGCGTGAGTCGGCCGGCGCACGAACGGATCCCGTTGCCGAGGTGGGGGAGTCCGACGGCGCCCGATCTGTTCTGACCTCACATGCATGGCAGGTCTGCCAGCGTTCCTCTGAGCGGCAGCACCGCGCCGTCAGGCTGACCGCGGCGCTCGCGGTCGTCGTGGTGCTGATCGTCGAGCTGATCGCCGTCGAGCCGTATCTGTCGGGCGCAACGAATGCCCTGAGCAATCCCCGGTGGTCCTGGTTGGCGCTGGCCATTTTCTGCGAAGTTGCGTCGATGGTCTATTTCGCTCGCGTACAACGCCGGATGCTGGCTGCCGGTGGCGTCCAACTCGCGCTGCGCCGCGCCGTGGCGGTTACCTTCGCCGCCAACGCCATGAGCGTCACGCTGCCGGCCGGCTCGGTCGTCTCCACCGGCTACACGTTTCGGCGGATGCGCGCCTGGGGTGCCAGTGCGCCGGTCGTGGCGTGGGGGATGGCCACCTCAGGCATCCTGAGCACGCTGGCCCTGGCTGTGATCGGCGCCTTCGGCACCACCATCGCCGGTGGCGACACCAACTTCCTCGTGCTGGCCATCGAGCTGGTGCTGGTGATCGCGGTGGCGATCGGCCTGCGCCGGGTAAGCCGGCGACCGGACCTGCTGCTGCGGATCGGAGACTGGTCGCTGCGCCGGGCCAACTGGGCACTGCGCCGACCGGCACTGGCCGGCCAGAGGCGGATCCGCGAGCTGCTCGATGAGCTCTCGCTCATCCGTCCTCGCACGCGCGACTGGCTGATGGGGCTGCTCTTCGCGGCCCTGAATTGGACGCTGGACCTGCTCTGCCTGATCGCCGCCTGCCGGGCGGTCGGTGCCCATGGCCCCACGCTTGCTGTGGCTCTGGTTGCCTACGCGGGTGGCATGGCGGCCTCGAGCCTGCCGCTGCTTCCGGGTGGGATCGGTGTGGTGGACGGGGCCTTGCTGCTCGCACTGACGCACGGCGGGCTGTCGCTGTCCACCGCTACAGCGGCCGTGCTGCTCTACCGCCTGATCAGTTTCGTCATGGTCGCCGCGATCGGCTGGGGCTTCTGGCTGGTGCTGCGTCGGGGCGATCGCCGCAAACCGCTCGGTCTGCGCCACGCCGCTGCGGGGTCCTGACCGGCGGACCGATTAGGGGCAGGCGTCAAGAAACGACCGCCGATCGAGCGCTACCTAGCGGTAGCGGTCACAGCCTTTCGCGGTTGGCCTGGACGGTGCTGACGACATCGTCGAGAGTGATCCGGGTGCCGTGGATCAGGCCTGCGCCCCATCGGAATCCGGTGGGCTCATTCCGCCGCCATCATCGCGGTCTCAAGCCGGGCGAAGTTGTCCCGCACGGCCCGGTTGTACTCACCGGGCACGACATTGCGTAGGCGGTCGGCGCTGATCTCGCCGGCCTGTAGCGCCGCGCTGACATTGTCGGCGAGGGCGTCCCAGCCGGCCTCGGCGTAGACCTCTGGCGAGCGGAGCAGTTCGAGCAGCGCGATCTCCTTCTCGTTCAGGTCGGCGCGGGCCAGGTTCCTGCGCTCGTGCTGGACCACCCCGTCGATCGGGTCGACCGTGCGAAGCGTCGCCACATGCCACACCGGAGGAATCTGGGTGGTGACGCCCCACGCGCGAGCGGCAGAATAGCCAGCCGGCCCGATGCCACGTGTGCCCAGCACCGCACGGGCGATCTCGTCGGCCCGGGGCGCTGTCACGCCGTACCGGGTGCGCCGACCGCGATAGTAAAGCCCCCGGCGCACCGGGAGCAGCAGACCGTCCTTCACCGCTCGCGACGCAGCCTTCCGGGCAGCGGTCGAGGAGCCGGGGAGCCTATCCACATGGACGAAGGATCTGTCCGGGGTCTCTCGAATCGCGGCAGCCGGCGACAATGTCGGCATGTCACGAAAGTCTACCCGGAACGTGACATCAGGCAGAGTCAAATGCCTGTTCGGCTGTAGGTTGGCTTGCCTGTTCCCCTGGCTGCGGCCAACGAAGTGGACGGCACCGCGCCGCGGGACAGCCGGGCAGCCGGACCGCCGCCCGAATGTCGGACGGCGACCGCGGCTCAGCGGGTTTTCAGTGATCGGCAGGCCGGTCAGCCGGTGATGCTGTTCCTGCCGTCCTCGAGGTGACCGGTGTAGCGCCGTGACCAGGAGTTGTCGCCGCTGACGGTGACCGACAAGTCATACCACCCGTTGCTGGATGCGAGCGGGTCCACCACGTGCGTCGCTCGACCGCGCGCGGACACGTGATAGGTCTTCGGTTGGGCCTTCGAGTAGTTGTTTGATGCGACTGTGAACGTCACGGAACTCTCCCCACCGTTCGTCAGCTCCAGCACGAGCTTGGGCTTCGGGCCGAAGCGGGCCTGGTAGTAGGCCGCCTCCACCTGGGCGGTGACCCCGGCGGCGTTGACATCACCGGTGAAGTGCCGCAGGAAACGGTTCGGGCCTATCACCGTCAGGTCGTATGCTCCGTCGCCGCTGCCAGCGCCGATCTCAAGCGTCCCTGGGACAGTCGTGTTCCAGATCGTGTCGGACGGATCGACCGTGTATTGCCCGGGAAATTTCGCCGGGTAGTCCCTCAGAGACTGGTCCGGCTCGATGTTGTTGTAGACGGCGAAGTGGCTGGCCTTGCGGACGTGCGGACCGCTGTTGCTGAAGGACAGCTTTGCCTGGACCGCCCCGTTGCTGCCGAAGGTGAAGCCATCCAGGTTCGCATTCGGCTGGTAGGGAAGCGAGCGCGCCGGCTTGGTGCCGGACTCCTGGGCGGGCATCGCGTTGGTCGTGACCGGCGGCCTGTACGAGCCGCCCGCTGGATCGCCGATCACGGCGGTCTTGGGCAGCTTCGGCAGGCCGAATACCGGCGAGGTGAAGTCCAAGGCGCCAGTCAGGTCACCGCAGACGTTGCGGCGCCAGGCGCTGATATTCGGGCACACCGCCGGCGCGCCGAGCGCCTCGGTCCACTTCTCCAGGAACTGGATCACCGAGGTGTGGTCAGAGACCTCCGACGTCACCCAGCCGCCCCGGGTCCATGGCGAGATGAGGATCAGCGGAACGCGGAACCCGAGGCCGACCGGCATCGGCTGCGTGAGGCCGGCGTTCTTGAGCGCACCAGAGCCCTCGAAGAAGAACTCGTCCTTCGTTCCGGGCGACGGGACGGCAGGTGGTACGTGATCGAACTGGCCGTCGTTCTCGTCGTAGTCGATGATCACGAGGGTGGAGTTGAAGACGTCCGGGTCGGCGTTGAGCGCTTGGAGAATGCCGTTGATGTAGTACGCGCCGTCGTTGGGCGCGCCGTCCGGGTGCTCGGAGAACGCCTGGTTGGTGACGACCCAGGACACCTGCGGCAGCGTGCCCGCCACCACGTCGGCCCGCACGGCGTTGGCGAGGTTGTCGGCGTTGGCAGTGAGGCCGGTCAGCGGCTCCGGGACGTTCGCGACGCCGTTGTCGTACAAGGGGTTCCCCGGGGCGGGCGTGCCACCCTGAGCGGGGTCGAACTGGGCGAAGTTCTTGAAGTACTCCACGCCGGTGTCGCCGAAGTCGTCGGCACCCTGGTACACCCGCCAGCTGATGCCGGCCTTCTGAAGCGTCTCGGCGTAGGGCTCCCAGAGCAGGTTCTTGCCCAGTTCGTCTCCGCCGTTGAAGGCGACGAAGCTGCTGAACCTCTGCTGGGCGTCGATCGTGCCGCTCCACAGGTATGTGCGGTTCGGGCCGGTCGCGCTGAGCACCGAACAGTGGTACGCGTCGCCGACGGTGTAGGCGTCGGCCAGGGCGTAGTGGAACGGGATATCCGTGCGGTCGAGGTAGCCCAGCGTCGTCGGGCCGCCCTTGGCGAACACCCACCCGTTCATCAGCCCGCCGAACCAGGCACCGTGCTGGTCGTCCCAGCTGTGTGACGTCCCGCCGTAACCCTGGGCGCCGACCTCGGAACTGGACGGCTGATGACCGGCCGGGTAGGCCGATGCCGGGGCGTCACTCAGGTGCCACGGGAACTGGGTGCTCGTCACGGCGGTGCCGGGCGGCGTCGTCGGCTGCTGGAACACCGAGAGGCCACCGGGCAGCGTGATGGTGGCCCGGTCGCCGAAGCCCCGGACGCCCTTGAGCGAGCCGAAGTAGTGGTCGAAACTGCGGTTCTCCTGCATAAGGATCACCACGTGCTTGATGTCTCGGAGGTCCCCATGCGGACGGGACTCCTCGGCTGGCTTGGCGGAGGCCTGCGCGTCGGTGGCGGGCAGTGCCGCACCGACCACGGCCGTTCCGGTGACCGCCGCGGCGGCGCCGAGAAAACCTCTACGAGAAAGATCGGACATGCACAAACCTCCAGTGACCCTCAAAAATGCGACTGGCAAAAGATATGGTCACCAGGAACTATTCAGCCGAAATCGGGTTGAACGCTGGTCAACGGGATCAAGAACCCTGGGCCGGTGAGCGGTCGCGACCGGCGTGCGAACGCCCCCACAAGACGACAGTTGGCCGGCCATCCCCGACCAGAAGGCCGGCCCACTGTGCGCTCCCGCGTACCGCGACGACAGCTCAGGGCTCACGCGGAAAGGGCACAACCGCAGATCAGCGGTCTAGAGCATCAGATGTCGTAGTACAGGTCGAACTCGTACGGGTGTGGCCGCAGCCGCACCGGGTCGATCTCGTTGGTGCGCTTGTAATCGATCCAGGTCTCGATCAGGTCGGCAGTGAAGACGTTGCCTTCCTGCAGGTACTCGTTGTCGGCCTCGAGCGCGTTGAGCACCGCATCCAGCGAGCCGGGGACCTGCGGGATCGAGGCAGCCTCGTCCGGCGGCAGTTCGTAGAGGTCCTTGTCGATCGGCTCGGCGGGCTCGATCTTGTTCTTGATTCCGTCCAGGCCGGCCAGCAGCATCGCCGAGAAGGCGAGGTAGGGGTTGGCTGACGGGTCCGGGACCCGGAACTCGATCCGCTTGGCCTTCGGGCTGGTGCCGGTGATCGGCACCCGGATGCAGGCCGAGCGGTTGCCCGCGGAGTACACCAGGTTGACCGGGGCCTCATACCCTGGCACCAGGCGGTGGTAGGAGTTCACCGTCGGGTTGGTGAAGGCCAGCAACGACGGCGCGTGGTGCAGCAGGCCGCCGATGGAGTACCGGGCGGTGTCGGACAGGCCCGCGTAACCGGTCTCGTCATAGAACAGCGGCTCGCCGTCCTTCCACAACGACTGGTGGCAGTGCATGCCCGAACCGTTGTCGCCGAACAGCGGCTTGGGCATGAAGGTGGCGGTCTTGCCGTTGGCCCAGGCCACATTCTTGACGATGTACTTGAACTTGAGAATGTCGTCGGCGGCATGGGCGAGGGTGTTGAACTTGTAGTTGATCTCTGCCTGCCCGGCGGTGCCGACCTCGTGGTGGGCGCGTTCGAGTTCGAGTCCGGCGTTGATCAGCGCGGTGCTCATCTCATCGCGCAGATCCGCGTAGTGGTCATAGGGAGAGACGGGAAAGTACCCGCCCTTGACCCGGGTCTTGTAGCCGAGGTTGCCGCCCTCTTCCGCGCGGCCGGAGTTCCACGAGCCCTCCTCGGAATCAACGAAGTAGGAGGACCCGTTCATCTTGGATTCGTAGCGCACCTCGTCGAAGACGTAGAACTCCGCCTCTGGTCCGAAGTAGGCGGTGTCGGCGATACCGGTGGACTTCAGGTACGCCTCAGCCTTGCTCGCCACCTGCCGGGGATCGCGGCCGTAGGGCTCACCGGTGCGAGGCTCGACGATGGAGTGGTTGATGCTGAGCGTCTTCGCCTTGCGGAACGGGTCGAGGTAGGCGGTGGCGGGGTCCGGTATCAGCTTGAGATCGGACTTGTGGATCGCCGCGAAACCGCGAATCGACGAGCCGTCGAACATCTGGCCATCGGTGAAGGAGTCCGCGGTGAAGTTGGAGGCGGGCACGTTGAAGTGCTGCTGTACGCCCGGAAGATCGGTGAAGCGGATGTCGATGAACTCGACGCCTTCATTCTGAATAAAGCTGAGAACCTCGTCAGGGCTGTTGAACATCGGCCATCCTTGTCTGCCTGGGTGGGGTCGACCCCGCTATGGGGCCGTGGCTGTGGTGTGGTGAACCGTTTCGATCGGGCGCTCTCAAGCTAGGAACGACTGGTTGCGGCGTGGTATCTCCGATGTTTCAGCGAGGTTACGCAGACCGTCGGCCCCTGTGATCCGGGGCGCCCGTACCGATATGTCCAGCTGTTGTCGCGGACCGCTCAATGGAGGATCACCGCGGTTCCGGTCAGGCGATCGTGCAGGCCCCGCAGATCGGCGTCCATGACGACCGCCGGGATCAACAGGACCAGCAGCAGGAAGCGCGCGGCCGCCCGCAGCGGCCCGATGGGCACCGGCCGATCGACCCGGATAAGACGCAGACCGGTGAGATACATGCCGAAAGTGCGCCCGAGCAGCACGACGCCGAGCACGTAGTCGACGGCCAGCGGCAGCAGGCTCCACTGGCCCGGCAGGTGCCCGGCCAGCCCCGGCAGGTCCGGCCTGCGGACGAAGAGCCCAGCTACCAGGCCGGAAGCGACGGTGTCGATGAGGAAGGCAAGGGCACGCCGTCCCAATGGCGCGAGCGAACCCGGCCCGGCGGCGGGCAGGCCCAGGCGCTGGCCGCGGTAGCTCTGCCGGCCGGCCGAACCCTGGGACACCGGCGAGGATTGCATCAGCTGCGGCGGCGGGCTGCGCGCTGCACGTTGCGCAGTTTGGCGCCGGTCGGCATCGGGCCCTGCGGCAACGGAGCCCGCTGCGACGTCAGCGCGGACAGCCGGCGGTCGAGCGCGACGACCTGCTCCTTGGACAGGTTTCGCGGCAGTTTCATGATGTGCGAGTTGAGCTTGCCCAGTGACACCTCTCCCTCGCCGCGACCGACCACGATGTCATAGATCGGCGCATCGCCGGCAAGCCTGGATACCCGCTTCTTCTCCTGGGCGAGCAGCGGCTTCACCCGGTGCGGCGCCCCCTCACCGATGAGAACGACTCCCGGCCGGCCGAGTAGGCGGTGCACGGCGTCGAACTGCGTGGTACCGGCGACCGCGTCGCTCTTGCGCCAGTCGCCGCGTAGCTGGCCCAGAACGTAGGCAGCGGCTCCCGGCTGGCCTTCGGCCTGGCTGTACGCCGAGGTCTGAGCCCGACGGGAAAAGATGAACATGGCGGCGAGCAGGCCGAAGGCCACGCCCGGAATGATCCCTAGCCACACGCTGCCGGTCGGCAGGAACAGCGCCAGGAAGCCGACTGCCGCTCCGATTACGAAAGCCAGGATCAGGTAGGGGATGAGCTTGTTGTCATTCTTGCGGGTGAGCGAGAAGGCCTGACGCATCGAGGAGAACGTCTCGCGCCGCTTCTGCCGTCGGGCCCCTCGGGCCGCCTTCTTCTCAGCACGGGAAAGCTTGGTCTTGCCTGTCTTTTTCGACCGCGATGCTTGCGCCATGCACACAGAATAGGCGGAGTGGCTGGAGTCCTGCCGCGGGGAACTCGCCGACGTTTCGCGGTGTTGTATGCGTCAAATTCATGTACAGTTACTTTGGCGTTAGGTTCGAGCGGCAGGGGTTCTTGACAACGATGCGACTTCGCCCGCGTAAACATTCCGTGGCAGCCCTGGTGCTCGCCGCGGCTTTGGCATGCGGACCGATGCTGCTCAGCATGTCGAACGCATCCGCGGTGGGCGCCGCCATCGACGTCAGCGCCAAGTACGGCTGCGGGCTTCCGGGCACCGACGGTGCCTTTGTCGAGGTCACCGTCCGCGATCCGAACCCGACCACCAGCGATTACGAGATCGGGCTCATGTCCGGAACGGATGGCGTTCCAACCACCTTCCCCGACGGTGAAGGTCCCACCCTCGTCTCAGCTGGCGGCGACATCGACAAGGTCACGGTTCGGCTGGCGCAGGCGGTAGGGCCGGGCGACAACGCCTACGTCAAGAACACCGGCACCGGGACGGTGACCCCGGTCGATCTCTCCTCCTATTGCAGCAACATCAGCACCACGGTGCCCGCGCTGGACACGCCCCTGGTCGCCGGTGCCGAGAAGGTGTCGACCAACGACTGCCTGAACCCGATCCCGGCCGGTAAGCAGGCGGTATCGGCCACGATCTACAACCCGAACGATCCCGACCGCAACTACACGAGGTTGACCGGGCTGGACACGGTGCCTTACACGGTTCTGCTGGTCAACGCGGCCAACGACAAGAAGGTCGACGGGCAGTCCCTCGTGTTCGCCAAGGAAGACACCCTGCCGGTCTGCCTGGCAGCGCCGCCGAACGTCACGGCGACCTACAAGGTCCGCGCGATCGGTGTTGACGGCTCGTCGACAGATGCCACCAGCACGGTTCGGGTGGTGGCGCCGACGACGTCCCATCCGTCGCCCTCACCCACTCCGAAGCCGAAGCCGACGCCCAAACCGACGCCGACTCCTAAGCCGACGCCGAAACCGTCCGCGCCCACCGTGGTCCGGACGTCACCTGCAACCACCTCGACGCCCGCGCAGTCTCCTCCGAGCAACTCCGACGTCGTCACGGGCCCTGGCCAGCCGGGCGCCTCGCAGTTCGGCGACGGCGGCAGCAGCACCTCGAGTTCGGCGGCTGGTTCATCCTCGAACAGCGGGACTCCGCGTGCGACGGGCTCCTCGGCGCGGCCTTCTGCGAGCGCGGTGGTCAGCCTGCCCAATCCTGACGGCACGGTCGCTGTAAAGCACCTGGCCGAACCGCCGTTGGACAGCAGTTCCAAGATCTTCGTGTGGCAGCGGGACGCGGCCCTGATCGTCCTCATCGACGCCTTGGCGATCAGCGCCCTCATCGGCGGAGTCGTGTGGAGCGCGAAGCGCCGGTAGCGCAAGCCTGTCGCTAGCGGTTTCTTCGCCACCGGGACGGTTGGCTCAATTCGCGGCCTGGTCGGTTGGCTCAGTTGGCAGCGCTGAGGCTGCGGGCGTCGAGCGCCTGCTGGTACAGCCGACCCGCCCGGTAGGACGAGCGAACCAGCGGACCGCTCAGCACGCCGGCGAACCCGATGTCCTCAGCCTCTTCACGCAGTTCCACGAACTCTTCCGGCTTGACCCAGCGGGAGATCGGGTGGTGACGAAGCGAGGGCCGCAGGTCCTGGGTGATCGTGATCAGTTCGCACCCCGCGTCATGCAGATCCTGAAGCGCCTGGGAGATTTCGTGTCGCTCTTCGCCCATGCCGAGGATCAGATTTGACTTGGTCACCAGTCCAGCGGCGCGGGCCTCGGTGATGACGTGCAACGACCGGTCATAGGTGAACGCCGGACGGATCCGCTTGAACACCCGGGGCACGGTTTCGACGTTGTGCGCGAGCACTTGTGGTCGGGAGGCGAACACCTCCGCCAGTTGCTCGGGCACCGCGTTGAAGTCGGGGATAAGCAGTTCTACCCCGGTCCCGGCGTTGAGCTGGTGAATCTGGCGGACGGTCTCGGCGTACAGCCACGCACCGCCATCTGGCAGGTCGTCCCGGGCGACGCCGGTGACAGTCGCATAGCGGAGTCCCATGGTCTGAACGCTCTCCGCGACCCGTCGGGGCTCATCGGTGTCCAGTGCAGCCGGCTTACCAGTATCGATCTGGCAGAAATCACAACGCCTCGTGCACTGGTCGCCACCGATCAGGAACGTGGCTTCGCGGTCTTCCCAGCACTCGTAGATGTTGGGGCAACCCGCCTCCTGGCAAACGGTGTGCAAGCCCTCGGACTTGACCAGCTGCCGCAACTCGGTGAACTGCGGGCCCATCACGGCGCGAGTCTTGATCCAGGCGGGTTTGCGCTCGATCGGCGTCTCGGCATTGCGGGCTTCGATCCGGAGCAACTTGCGGCCCTCGTGGGAGGCGGCGCTCACTCGAATCTCCTATCGACGCGCTGGATCGAGGGCACGGTCATCGATCGCCTCAGCGCTGGCCAGCATACGCCGAGACCAACTCTGGAAGGTGCCGCTCCACCACCGGAAGAACCTCGGCCACCGTGACCGGCCGATCGAGTTCCGCGCTGAGTGACGTCACGCCGGCGTCGGAGATGCCACAGGGCACGATCCGGTCGAAGCTGGTGAGATCGGGGTTGCAGTTGATCGCGAAGCCGTGCAACGTCACGCCACCTGCCACCCGTACCCCGATGGCTGCGATCTTGCGCTCCGCTCGCCCCTCGGAGGCTGCCAGCCAGACACCGCTGCGACCATCGATCTGGACAGCGCTGACGCCAAGATCGGCACATACCGCGATGAGGATCTGTTCGAGCTTTCGCACGTAGGCGACGACGTCAACCGGGTTCGCCAGCTCGATAATCGGGTAGCCGACCAGCTGGCCCGGGCCGTGCCAGGTGATCTTGCCGCC
>JAVEES010000428.1 GCA_030840285.1 Pseudonocardiales bacterium | reverse complement strand
CGGAGAGCTGATCGATCGCACGGTGAGCGGTGACGAAGCGGCCGCGCTGGCGGCCGAGGCCGCGAGCCTTCCGAGCGTTCGGCTGACCGAGAAGCAGACGGCGGACCTCGACATGATCGCGTCCGGCGCCCTGTCGCCGCTGACGGGTTTCATGGGCCGGGCCGATTACGAGGGCTCGGTCGAGGACATGCACCTCGCAAACGGTCTGGCCTGGGCGATCCCGGTGACGCTGTCAGTGGACTCGGCCCCTCAGGGCGGCCGGCTCGCGCTCGAGGGCTACGAGGGCGACCTGCTGGCGGTGATCGACGTCGAGGAGGTGTTCGAGGCCGACCGCGAGAACGAGGCGCAGAAGGTCTTCCGCACCACCGAAGAGGCCCACCCCGGCGTGGCGCAGATCTACGCCGAGGGGTCCACGCTGGTGGGCGGGCCGATCACCGTCTTCAAGCGGCCGGATCCGGCGTTCCCGGGCCTGCACATGGACCCGGCCGACACACGGGCGGCGTTCCAGGGGCGAGGCTGGAGCCGCGTTGTGGGCTTCCAGACGCGCAACCCGGTCCATCGGGCGCACGAGTACATCCAGAAGTGCGCGCTCGAGACCGTTGACGGCCTCCTGCTGCACCCGCTGGTCGGCAAGACCAAGGGTGATGACGTTCCCGCCGAGGTGCGCGTCGAGTGCTACCGCGTGCTCCTGGACAACTACTACCCCGCGGACCGCACGGTGCTCTCGGCGTTCCCCGCTGCGATGCGCTACGCCGGCCCCCGCGAGGCGGTGTGGCATGCGATCAGCCGCAAGAACTACGGCTGCTCGCATTTCATCGTCGGCCGCGACCATGCCGGTGTCGGAAGCTACTACGGTACCTACGACGCCCATCACATCTTCGATGAGTTCGAGCCGCACGAGCTCGACATCGAGCCGATGTTCTTCGACCACACGTTCTTCTGCAAGACGTGCGGCAACATGGCGTCGAACAAGACCTGCCCGCACCCCGCCGACCACCATGTGTTCCTGTCTGGGACGAAGGTGCGCGAGATGCTCGGCAACGGCGAGATTCCGCCAGTCGAGTTCACGCGTCCCGAGGTGGCCGAGGTGCTGATCAAGGCGTACAGCAGCTAGGAGCTACGTCCGAAAGCGGGCCGGGTGCACTGCGCCGGGCCCGCTTTTTGGCGATCCAGTGGGAAGAACACCTGCGGGAGGACGTTTTCTGCAAGTCCTCTTGCATTCCCCACTAAACCGCTTAGACTTGTGGGACATGGACGCCACACGAGAGCAACGGGGGCACTGAGGGCATGGATTTCAACTTCGGCATGATGGGTGCAGGGCTCGCGGTCGGTACCCTTGTCGGTCTCACCGGCATGGGCGCGGGATCGTTGATGACCCCCATTCTGATCAACGTCTTCGGCATCCCCGCGGGCACCGCGGTCGGCACCGATCTCGTCTACGCGGCCATCACCAAGACCTTCGGTGCAGCCCGGCACCACCAGCTCAAGAACGTCAGCAAGGAGCTCGGCCTGTGGATGGCGGCCGGCTCCATTCCGGCTGCGGTCGTGGGCACGTTCAGCCTCTACAACCTCTTCGGCGACCACATCGACCAGTGGCTCCCGACGGTCGTGGGGATCGCACTCGTCTTCGTCGGCATCGGCGTCGCTGTGCGCACCTTCGTCTCGGTCCGCGGGCTGTGGGACGCGGGCAAGCTTCCGACGGACGGCCCGCTGACGAGGCGGCACAAGATCATCGCGGTCAGCATCGGCGTCGTGTTCGGCTTCATCCTCGGTCTGACATCGGTCGGCTCGGGCGTGTTCTTCGGCATGGCGCTGGTGACGGTGTTCCCGCTCGCCGCGCGCCGCGTCGTCGGTACCGACGTCTTCCACGCCATGCTCGTCACGGGAGCAGCCGCAGGCGCGACCATCCTCTGGGGTCACCCCAACTTCGGATACGTCGGTTCGATCCTGATCGGCTCCATCCCGGGCATTCTGATCGGGTCGCACTTCACGGCGAAGGCGCCGGAGCGGGTGCTGCGCGGCCTCATCGCAGTGGTGCTCGCAGCCTCGGGGCTGAAGACGCTCGACGCGCCATTGTGGGGCTACGGAGCCGCCACGGCGGTCGTCCTCCTCGTGGTGGTCATCCACCTCTTCCAGAACGGGCACATCGGCGCGAAGAAGGCCGACGACGCAAAGGCGGTTGCGCCGCGCCAGCCGCAGCCGCAGCCACAGCCGCAGCGCTCGCCCGGCTTCTGACAGAACCGTTTCCGGCGGTGAGGCGCCTCTGAACGCCTGAGGCGCCTCACGGCCGCTCTCGTCGAACGACGGCCTGCGCAGAGGCCCGCGCCTACAATCGGCGCCTGTGAGTCACTCCCGCGCCGCCACCGCGCTGCTGCTGGTCCTGATCGCCGCATGCACGATGGCGTTTCTTCGAGCCGAGCAGCTGAAGCTGCGAAAGTCGCCGGTGTCGAAGCCCCGGATCCACCAGTCGTTCTCGCCGGGATGCGCCCAGACCGGGTGCCACCCGAAGGCGCGGCTGCAGTTCACCCTGCGCAGCCCGCTGACCGTGTCGCTTGCCATCGTGGACGTGGGCGGCCACGTGATCCGGACGCTTGAGACCGACACCAGGCACCCGAAGGGCGACGTGCGGTTCGTCTGGGACGGCCTGAACGACAGCGGCCGGCAGGTCGCCGACGGCCGCTACGAGCTGCGGGTCACGATCCCCGACCGTTCGATCACGATCCCGGAGCCGATCCTGGTCGACACGCAAAAGCCCGGGATCACGCTGGACCGGATCGACCGGGGCAAGACGATACGCCTGCACTACACCAAGGCCGACAGGAACACGCGGGCGATCATCGTGGTGCTGCAGAACGGCAAGGTGGTGCGCGAGCAGCGGGTCTACCTGAACCCTGCCCATCTGCCGACAGCCGAGATCGCTCCGGGGCGCTATGTCGTCCAGATCATCGCGATCGACGCCGCCGGCAACCGCACGGCACATCCGCCG
>JAVEES010000418.1 GCA_030840285.1 Pseudonocardiales bacterium | reverse complement strand
CCTTGCGGTCTTCATCGAAAGCCGCATACGCGGAGTTGAGGGTGTACAGCCGTAACGCTTCCTCGACGGTGAGCGCTTCGGCCGGCGCGAATTCCGCACCGCCGTTCGTCCGCTCGGTGACGGCAGCCTGGATGCCGATCAGCGGCTGGTAGGACGACACCGGCGAATCGGAACTGCCGCAAGCCGGCAGCCCCGCGTTCAGCAGGCTTTTCAACGGATACGTCAGCTGCGATCGCTCGCGACCCAGATGCTTGAGGAAGCCGTCGCCGAACTCGCTGATGAAGGGCGGCTGACCGACCGGGATGACGCCCATCTGCGACATCCGGGCGATGATGTCAGGCCGCATCACGCCGCAGTGCTCGATCCGGTGACGGGCATCGGCTCGCGGTTGCCGTTGCTGGGCCGCGGCATAGGCGTTGAGGCACATGTCGATTGCCCGGTCACCGATCGCATGGATGGCCATCTGCCACCCGGCGCTGTGCCCGCGCCAGACCAGGTCGTCCAACTCGTCCTGAGCGAACATGGTCAGGCCCAGATCGTCCTGCGCTGCATGCTCGTAAGGCGAACACATCGCCGCGGTGCGTCCGATCAGCGAGCCGTCGGAGACGATCTTGATCGAGCCGACCCGTAACCTGTCGTCCCCGAAACCGGTGAAGAGCCCGACGCCCTCGAGGGATTCTAGGAACGGATTGCGGATCATCATGTACGTCCGCAGTGCCAGCGATCCGTCGGCCCACGCCTCCTGTAGCACGGAGAACTCGGCCGGGCCGAAGATGCCGGCCTCGTGCCCGCTTGTCACACCCGCCGCCAGGTAGGCCTCACCGGCTGTCTTCAGGTAGCCGCGCAGCAGGTTCTTGTCCGAGGGCAGGAACGGCACGCCCAGCAGTTCCTGTGCCGTTTCCTGCAGCAATCCAGTCGGCTCGCCGCTCGCGTCCACGTCGATGTGCCCGCCGAAGGGGCTTACCGAGTCCCTGGTGATCCCCGCGCGCTGGAGCGCGAAGCTGTTCACGACGCTCATATGGCCGCTGGCATTGCGGATCATCACGGGGTGCTGCCGACTCACCGCGTCCAGGTCGTGACGGCTCAGGTGGCGGCGTTCGGCGAGCTTGTTGTCGTCATAGCCACGTCCGAGGATCCACTCACCGGCGGGCGTGGTCCGGGACCGTTCGGCCACCGCGGCAACGATCTCGGTGATCGAGCTGACCTGCGGATAGCCACAGTTGATCTGCGACATCCAGAAACCGAGCGTCATGATGTGGTGATGCGCGTCGATGAAGCCAGGCGCGACTGTCGCCCCGCCCAGGTCCACTTCGCGGTACTGCCCGGAGAACTCCGTCGAGGCGTCCTCGATCGCGCCGACCCAGGCGATCCGGTCCTTGCGGATACCCACCGCGGTCACCGACGGATAGCGCGGATCGAGCGTGATCACCGTCGCGTTGGTAAGCAACAGGTCCTCAGTCACGAAGACCGTCCTCTCTTCTGGGGCTGGTGTGTCGTGGTCCGGCCGTCATGCGATGACGAGTTCGGGCGTGTGAACAAGCTGGCCGCGCTGCCAGACTTGAACGATTCGATCGCCGAGATCGTCCAGGTCGTAGGGATCTCCGTCGACGACGACCAGGTCCGCGTCCAGCCCGGCGCGAATGCTGCCCGTGACGGCACCGAGTCCGCACAGGTCCGCGGCGCTCGCGGTCGCGGAGTGCAGTACCTCGCTGGGACTCATGCCGCACGCCTGCATCAGTGAGAGCTCGGCGAGGTTCTGGCCATGCGGGCCGACACCACTGTCGGTACCCATCGCGATCCGCACCCCAGCCAGTGCCGCTTTGCGGACCGATTCGGCATGCACCTCGATCACCTCGACCGCTTTCTGGACCACTGAGGCGGCGACGGTGGCGCCGCGTTCGGCGGCTCGCACGACCGACAGCGGCGCGATGAGGGTGGGCACCAACCAGGTGCCCGACTGCAGCATGAGCTCGATGGCCTCGTCGTCGAGGTATATCCCGTGCTCGATGGATCGCACGCCGGCGAGCAAGGCGTTCTTGATCCCCGTTGCACCCTGCGCATGTGCCATGACGCCGCGCCCAACAGCGCCTGCCTCGGCGACCGCCACCTCGAGTTCGGAGCGGCTCAACTGAGCATGGCGTGGATCGTCACCGACGGACAAAACGCCGCCGGTGGCGCAGACCTTGATGACGTCCGCACCTGCCCGAAGCACCTGCCGGACGACGCGGCGCATCTCATCAGGCCCGTCTGCGAGCCCGCTGGGACGGCCGGGGTGGGGCAGCGACAGCGGCACGTCGTGACCCGAGGGCAGCCAACCGTCGCTGTGACCGCCGGTCTGGCCGATGATGCTCACCGAGATCAGCATTCGTGGACCGCTGATGAGCCCGTCGCGAAGCGCCAGCTGCAGACCGGCATCGGCGCCGCCGGCATCCCGAACGGTGGTCACGCCGGTGGCCAGCGTCGCGCGCAGGTGCTCGACCGCCTGGAAGTACTCGTAGGAGAAGGGTTGGTTTATCCGGCGCATCACGTCGACGCCCGCCGAGGTGACATGCACATGGCAGTCGAAGAAACCAGGCAGGACCGTACGGCCGGTGACGTCAATTCCCCTGTCGCCGTCCAGGCCCGATCCCACGTCGACGATGCGCCCGTCGGCGATGACGACGTCCGCCGTTGCCGGTGCGGCACCGGTGCCATCGAAGACCTGGCCGCCGTGCAGCAGGATGCGCTCGCCGTAGCCGGCGTCGCTGAGGCGCAGACCGGTCATGCGACACGCTCGGACTCAGCGGGTTCGCTGGTGCTCGGCCCGGCATCTCGCTCGAGCGCCCGGACGGCCAGCTCGGCATGCAGTAGCGCTCCGAGCGGCAGAACCGAATCGTCGAACGACGCGCGGGGGCTGTGATTGCTCGGCGCGTTGAGGTAGTCGCCGCCCGGGGTGGCGCCCAGCATCAGGTAACAGCCGGGAATCTCCTGCAACACTCGGGAGAAATCCTCCGCGCCGGCCTCGGGATGTGCCATCAGCTGAT
>JAVEES010000050.1 GCA_030840285.1 Pseudonocardiales bacterium | reverse complement strand
CACCGCGCTGCGAGGTGCGCGCCCTGCCGCCGCGCCGGAAGGCATCGAATAGGCCTTCCACCTCCTCCGGGGCAACGAGGACGCCGCTGTTGGAAACGACGACCCTGGCCTGGCCACCGGATGGCTCGTTGTGCGCGTAGGTCTCGATCCGTACCCAGCCAGCGGGAACGTTGTAACGCACCGCGTTCTCGACCAGGTTGCCGATGACCCGTTCGAGCAGCCGAGGGTCACCGGTGGTGCGGACCGGTTCACCCTCGGCCGTGATCGAGATGGAGCGGAGTGCGGCCTCGGACTCGGCCGCCGCGACCGCGTTCGGGATCAGCTCGCTCAGGGTTACGTCCTCGGCGCTCTCCAGGCCCTGGCCCTCCCTGCCCTGCAGCCTGGCCAGCGCCAGCAGCGCGTCGGCCAGCCGCTGGGCTCGGTTGGTCGCATCACGCAGCACCTCGCCCATCCTGCGCAGGTCATCGACACTCGCTCCGGGATCGGACAGCGTGACGTCCAGCTCGGTCTGGATGACGGCCAGGGGCGTCCGCAGTTCGTGGCTGGCGTTGGCCACGAAGCGACGCTGGCTGCTGAATGCGGCGTCGAGTCGGGCGAGCATCTCATCGAAGGTATCGGCGAGTTCGCGCAGCTCGTCGTCAGGTCCGCCCAGTGCGATCCGCTCCGACAACGTCTTGGTGGACAACCGGCGTGCGGTTTGGGTGATCCTTGCGACGGGGCGTAGTGCCTGGCGGGCGAGCAGGTAGCCGCCTATCGAGCCGATCAGCACGATGATGCCGAAGTACAGCAGCCCATTGTTCAATAGGTAGGTCAGCGCGTTGTGGCGTGCGTTTTCCTGGATCGTGGTGGGGTCATAGGTATATCGCGATCCGTCAGCGCCGGTGAAGTTGACGTTGCCCTTGGGCAGTTGGTTCGAGACCGTGCCGGCCAGGGCCCGGTCGAGCAGGATGTAGGACGTCAGCAGCAACGCGGCACCGATCAGCAGAACGAGCGCGCCGTAGAGCAACGCCATTCTGATTCGTAGTGACGGCTGCACCAACCTCACGACTCGGCTGAGCCCCCCTCGGCCGTGTCGGCCTCGGTCTCGGTGACCAACGTGGGGTCGATCCGGTAGCCCGATCCCACAACGGTCTCGATGATCGCGGGTTCTCCGAGCTTTCGGCGCAGCGTCATCATGGTGACTCGGACCGTCGTGGTGAAGGGGTCGGCATGTTCGTCCCAGACTCGGTCGAGAAGTTCCTCACTTGATACAACGACGCCAGCAGCCGAAAGCAATGTCTCCAGTACGCCGAACTCCTTGCGGGTCAGGTCGATATTGCGGTTGGAACGCACGACCGTCCGCTTGGACGGGTCCAGCGTCAGGTCGCCGGCCTGCAGCACCGGAGGCGCCGCCGGTGTTGCCCGCCGGCCGAGCGCGCGAACCCGGGCAACCAGTTCGGCGAAGGCGAACGGCTTGGCGAGGTAGTCATCAGCACCCAGCGCGAGGCCTTCGACCTTGTCCTCGATGGAGCCGCTGGCAGTCAGCATGATCACCCGGGTGAGCACACCCTCGTCGGTCAGCGACCGGCAGATCTCATCCCCGCTCTTGCCCGGCAGGTCACGGTCGAGCACCACGACGTCGTAGCGGGTAGTCGTTGCCTTGCTGAAGCCGTCGTCACCGTCGTAGGCGACATCGACCGCCATGCCCTCCCGTCGCAACCCCCGTACCACCGCATCGGCAAGCTGGGTCTCGTCTTCGACCACAAGTACGCGCACGCTGTCTCCGCCTCTTCACCTGGCTCCGGTCCGGACGTCCGGCCGAAGAATTTGCCAACACCCTCTCACGAAAGGCCAGTGCGTCATCAACACCGCGGTTAATCGCGTCGCGGGTCGACTTCGCTGGACCACTTCGTTGCCCCCGTTACGACCTCACTCCCCTCGTCGGCGCGACCGAGAACGTGCGCCGTGAACTCCACCACCCGTCGCGCAATGCCCTGCGGGGTCAGCCCGATCTGGGCACGCACGTCTGCGACCTTGCCATGATCGAGGAACTTGACCGGCACGCCGAGTTCGCGGGTGGGCGTCAGCAGCCCCGCGTCGCGAAGTCGCTGCGTGATGCGGGAACCGGCGCCGTTGACCACGACGCCGTCCTCGACCGTCACCACGACCGCGGCCTGCCGGGCCAGGCTCACGAGGGCTGCCGGTACGGGGGTGACCCAGACTGGGTCGATGACCCGCACCGAGTAACCGGCCTCACCGATTCGCCGGGCGGCCGCCAGCGCGTCGGCAGCCACTGCCCCGATGCTGATCAGTAGCACGTCGACGTCCCCGGCGGACGGCTCGAGGAGCACGTCGACGCAGCCCTCTGAACGCACGGCCGGCACGTCGTCACCTAGCGGGGTCTTCGGGTAGCGGACCACCGAAGGCGCGTCGCTGATGCTCGCCGCATGTCGGAGGGCGGCCCGCAAACTGGGTTCATCGCGCGGCGCCCCTACGTGGATGCCGGGGATGATGCCCAGCATCGCCAGGTCCCAGGTGCCGTTGTGGCTCGGACCGTCGTCTCCGGTCACCCCAGCGCGGTCCAGCACGACGGTTACCCCGGCCTTGTGCAGCGCGACATCCATCAGCAGCTGGTCGAAGGCCCGGTTGAGGAACGTGGCATACACCGCGACGAACGGGTGCAGGCCGGCAGCGGCCATCCCGGCGGCAGAGGTCAGGGCGTGCTGTTCGGCGATGCCGACATCGAAGGTGCGGGCCGGGAACCTGGCGCCGAAGTCGCTGAGCCCGACCGGATCGAGCATGGCCGCGGTGATGGCGACGACGTCATCGCGCTCGGCGCCCAGCTGAACGATCTCGTCGGCGAACACCTTGGTCCAGCTGCGACCGCGTGACCGGTTGACCTGTTCCCCGGTTTCCGGATCGATGATCCCGACCGCATGCATCTGGTCGGCTACGTGATTCTCGGCCGGCGCGTAGCCATAGCCCTTTCGGGTCA
>JAVEES010000402.1 GCA_030840285.1 Pseudonocardiales bacterium | reverse complement strand
GCAACGCCCTGTCCGGACCGCTGCTGGCAGAGCTCGGCAGGCGCCTCGACGCCGCGGCCGAGGACCCCGCGGTGCGCTCGGTGGTGCTCACCCACACGGGGCCGGTCTTCTCCTCCGGCATGGACCTCATCCACGTCGCCGAGCTGCCCGCCGAGCAGCAGCCGATCGCGGCCTTCCCCGCGCTGCTGCAACGAATCTGGGACTTCGACAAGCCCGTCCTGGCCCGGGTGAACGGCAAGGCCAGGGCGGGCGGGATCGGGCTGATAGCTGCCTGTGACATCGCCGTCGCGGTGCCCTCGGCCGACTTCGCCTTCACCGAGGTGCGCCTCGGGTTGGTCCCGGCCGTGATCTCGGTCCCGCTGCTGCCCCGGTTGGCGCCCCGGGCGGGCTGGGAGCTCTTCCTGACCGGCGAGACGTTCGATGCGTCCAGAGCAGTCCAGATCGGGCTGCTGAACGCGGTGGCCGACGACCTGGACGCCGAGATCAGCCGGTTCACCTCGATGCTGGCGCTGTGTGAGCCCCTCGCACTCGCGGGCACCAAGCAGCTGCTGCGCCGTGATCGAGGCGCCGTGTCGATGAGCGAGGATTTCACCGCGATGGGTGCGCTGTCTGCCCGGTACTTCGCCGGTCCGCAGGCACAGGAGGGAATCGCGGCCTTCGCTGCCAGGCGGCCACCGTCCTGGGCGCGGTAGCTGGGGCGGTAGCCCTAGCTCTGGACAGCCAGCCGGACGAAGGAGTTGTAATGGTCGGCGGTGTAGTAGAACTCGCCGCTGCCCCCGGTGATGATGCGACGCTCACCGCGGTCCGGTGATCCCGGCGTCACCACCGTGTACTCGTGGTAGTAGCCCCGCGGCTTGATCGGCAGGTGCCGCTCGCTGTTGTTGAAGATGATCCCGTCGCTGCGGTACGGGAAAGGGCCGCCGCGCTGGATCAAGCTCACCGTCTGGCGTGCCTGCGCCGGCAGCGCCGAAAGCGGCGTGAGCCCGTTGGCCCCGCCTGAGTCGTTGGCGTGCCCCGAGGCCGGTTGGCTCACTCCGGTGGGCGGTGGGGCGGGCGAGCCGCTTCCACCGTGATCAAAGGCACGTGCCGTGTAGCCGAGGGTCAAGAGCAGTATGAGAAGCAGGAGCGCGAGCAGCGGACGCCTGCGCAACAGGTGCCGCGGGTTCTGCATGCGGCAAGCCTAGAGGGCGACCTATCAGCTGAACGGCAGGTACAGCATGACCGATGCGATAACCACCCGATCCATCCGGATAGCCGGCGCCGGCGGTGACGAAATCGAGGCGTATCTGGCGACGCCGGATGATGACGGGAGCCCCCGCGGCGGCGTCGTCCTGATTCATCACCTTCCCGGTTTCGACCGGTGGAGCAAGGAGGTTGCCCGCCGCTTCGCGGTGGACGGCTACAACGTGCTGGCGCCCAACCTGTTCTGGCGGGATGCGCCCGGCGCCGAACCCGACGACGCCGCGGCCGCCGGACGCGCCAACGGCGGGGTCCCGGACGAGCGGCTGGTTGGCGACGTCGGCGCAGCCGTGGATCACCTGCGGGCGCTGCCCTCAGCCAACGGCAAGGTGGGCGTGATCGGGCATTGCTCGGGCGGTCGCCAGGCCGTGCTGGCCGGGTGCTCCCTCGACGTCGATGCGGTGGTCGATTGCTATGGAGCGTTCGTGACCGGCCAGTCGCCGGACACCTTCCCGATACCGATGACGGGCCTGGAAGATCGCCTGCCGACGCTGTCCGCGCCGCTGCTCGGGCTGTTCGGCAAGCAGGACACCCACCCGTCCCAGGACGAGGTTGCGGGTCTGGACCGGCTGCTCACCGACCTCGGCAAGGAGCATGAATTCCACTCCTACGAGGGCGCCGGTCACGCGTTCTTCGCTGCCGACCGCCCGTCCTACCGAGTCGAGGCGGCGCTGGACGGCTACGCCAGGATCGGCGCTTTCTTCACCCGGACGCTCGGCTGATCGGAGATTGAGCATGTGTACCTACAACACCGAGCACACCCGCCTCGCCGGCAGCGCCAAGGGACGTAACGGCTGGTTCGCGCTTTCGGAAGCGACGGTCTATTACGACCATCCCGTGCACGCCGCTGCCGAGCACACCCTCAACATCGACCTGGCAGATCCGGCGGCCGGGCCGGCGGGCCGGATCGCGCTCGAGCTGACCGCCACGTCCGCACGCGAACTCGTCGCGGCGATAGGGCGAGCGCTGGAGCGGGTGCCCGAGGATCTGCTCAGCTAGCCGGTTATGGTCAGCTGATGCGTGCCGCCTATGCCTCGTCGCTGAATCCGGATTCCCCGCTGGACGGCCTGGTGGTCGGCGAGCGGCCAGAGCCCGTCGCGCGTGACGGGTGGCGGACCGTTCGGGTGAAGGCGGCCAGCTTGAACCACCACGACCTGTGGACGCTGCGCGGCGTCGGGATCACTACCGAGAAGTTGCCGATGATCCTGGGCTGTGACGCCGCCGGGATCGATACGGCCACCGGAGCCGAGGTGGTCGTGCACTCGGTGATCAGCGACGAGGGCTGGACGGGTGATGAGACCCTGGACCCGAAGCGATCGCTGCTGAGCGAGCGGCATCAGGGCAGTTTCGCCGAGTTCGTGAGCGTGCCCGCCCGCAACCTGGTACCCAAGCCTGCCGAGCTGAGCTTTGCCGAAGCAGCCTGCCTGCCGACGGCCTGGCTCACCGCGTACCGGATGCTGTTCGTCAACTCCGGGCTCAGGCCCGGCCAGACGGTTCTCGTCCAGGGCTCCACCGGTGGCGTGGCGTCGGCCTGCATCGGGCTTGCCCGCGCCGCCGGGCTACGGGTCTGGGCTACCGCGCGGAGCGAGGCGAAACAGCAGGCCGCGCTGAGTTCCGGGGCCCATCAGGCCTTCGCGAGCGGTGCGAAGTTACCGGAGCGGGTCGATGCCGTGATGGAGACGGTGGGTGCGGCTACCTGGTCGCATTCGCTGAAGTCGTTGCGACCGGGCGGCCGGGTCGTCATCTCCGGCGCGACGACGGGCTTCGCTCCACCGGCCGAGCTGAACCGGATCTTCTTCCTTCAGTTGCAGGTGGTCGGCTCCACCATGGGAACGAAGTCCGAACTGGCAAAGCTGATTGCGTTCCTGCAGACGACGGGTCTGCGGCCACGCATCGACCGCACCGTCTCGCTGGAGGAGGTCGGCACGGCGCTTGAGCGGATGGCGGCCGGCGAACTGGTCGGCAAGATCGTGGTCGAGCCGTAACTTCTCGGCCCCATCAGGACGATGCTTGCCAGGAGGTCCATCGAAGGATGTCCAGCGCCAGCACCGTGCCGCTCAGTTCGACATCGCGATACTGGACGTACTTGGCGGCCAGCCGTTCCAGTGCTGCTGAGCGTTCGGCTGTGTCGGTGACAGTGTCGGTGACGATGCGTGCCGTGCAGTCCAGCCGGTCCCACCACAGCTTCGTCCAGTCCTCGGAGTAGTAATCGACCAGCAGGCTGGCCCGTGGATCGGCTTCGACGTTGGCCAGGCGATGCAAACGCGTGCTGCGCTTGGGCTTCTGGTCGACGACGGAGTAGACGGTGTCGGCTGCCAGCACGAAACAGATCGGCACCAGATGGGGACCGCCGTGCTGTGCGTCCAGGGTGGCCAACCGCGCGACGCCCGCGGCCATGACCCGCTGCCTGGCAAGGGGATCAGTCGTTGGCCTCATGAGGCGCAGGCCTCACTTCTTGGTCGAGTCCGGTGATTCCGTGGTGGACAGGGCCGCGATGAATGCCTCTTGCGGCACCTCGACGCGTCCCACCATCTTCATCCGCTTCTTGCCTTCCTTCTGCTTCTCCAGCAGTTTTCGCTTGCGGGTGATGTCACCGCCGTAGCACTTGGCGAGCACGTCCTTGCGGATGGCGCGGATCGATTCGCGCGCGATGACCCGGGACCCGATGGCGGCCTGGATCGGAACCTCGAACTGCTGGCGGGGAATCAGCTCGCGCAGCTTCGTGGTCATCGAAACCCCGTAGGCGTAGGCCTTGTCCTTGTGCACGATCGCGGAGAAGGCATCCACCGGCTCACCCTGCAACAGGATGTCGACCTTGACGAGGTCGGCCTTCTGCTCGCCGTCCTCCTCGTAGTCGAGCGAGGCGTAGCCCCTGGTACGTGACTTCAGCGCGTCGAAGAAGTCGAAGATGATCTCACCCAGCGGCAGCGTGTAGCGAAGTTCCACCCGGGTCTCGGACAGGTAGTCCATGCCCAGCAGGGTGCCGCGCCGGGTCTGGCACAGTTCCATGATCGCGCCGATGTACTCGCTCGGTGCGATGATCATCGACTTCACGATCGGCTCGTAGATCTCGGCGATCTTCTGACCGGACGGCCAGTCCGAGGGATTGGTGACGATGAACTCCCTGGCGTCCTCGAGCAGCACCCGGTTCACGACGTTCGGTGCGGTCGAGATGAGATCGAGGCCGAACTCCCGTTCCAGCCGGTCCCGGGTGATCTCCAGGTGCAGCAGGCCGAGGAAACCGCAGCGGAACCCGAAGCCGAGCGCGCCGGAGGATTCGGGCTCATAGACCAGCGCGGCGTCGTTGAGCCGCAACCGGTCCAGCGCATCGCGCAGCAACGGGAAATCCGAGCCGTCTATCGGGAAGAGGCCGGAATAGACCATCGGATTCGGGTCGCGGTAGCCGCCGAGGGCGTGCGCGGCGGGCTTCGCGGCATCGGTGACGGTGTCGCCGACCTTGGACTGGCGAACGTCCTTGACGCCGGTGATCAGGTAGCCGACCTCACCGACGCCCAGACCCTGCGAGGGCACCGGTTCGGGTGAGATGACGCCGACCTCGAGCAGTTCGTGGGTCGCACCGGTCGACATCATCTTGATCTTCTGGCGCGGGATGATCTTGCCGTCGATCACGCGGACGTAGGTGATGACGCCCCGGTAGATGTCATAGACCGAGTCGAAGATCATCGCGCGGGCCGGTGCGTCCGCGACGCCGACCGGTGGCGGCACCTCGCGGCAGATCACATCGAGAAGGTCCTCGACGCCCTGACCGGTTTTGGCCGACACCCGCAGCACATCGTCCGGCTCGCAGCCGATGATGTGAGCGATCTCGGCGGCATACAGGTCGGGCTGGGCCGCGGGCAGGTCGATCTTGTTCAGCACCGGGATGATCTGGAGGTCGTTCTCCAGCGCCAGGTAGAGATTGGCCAGGGTCTGGGCCTCGATGCCCTGCGCGGCATCGACCAGCAGCACCGCTCCTTCGCAGGCGGCCAGCGAGCGGGAGACCTCATAGGTGAAGTCGACGTGGCCGGGCGTATCGATCATGTGCAACGTGTAGTCGGTGCCGTCGGCGTTGGAACGCCACGGCATCCGGACGTTCTGGGATTTGATCGTGATGCCGCGCTCGCGCTCGATGTCCATCCGGTCCAAGTACTGGGCGCGGGCCTGCCGCGCATCGACGACTCCGGTCAGCCGCAACATCTGATCGGCCAAGGTCGACTTGCCGTGGTCGATGTGGGCGATGATCGAGAAGTTGCGGATGCGCTCCGGCGGGGTGTTGCCGGGCGGGCTCGGGATCGCGGGCACTGGCTGCTCTCTGGAAGCGGGACTGGAAACCGAAGGGACGTAGATCGAGGATGACGGCCTGAGCTGACGGGCGAAGTTCTCATTCTCCCATGCGCGGCGGGGGCGGCGCGTCAGGCGAGGGTGGCGTCGTAGTCTTCACGGGCCTGCAGGACGCCGGACACGTGCTCCTCGGCCCAGTCCTGGATGACGCCGATCGGCTCGGCAAGTGAACGTCCCAGGGGCGTCAAGGTGTACTCCACGCGCGGTGGGACCTGGGCGTACACCTTTCGAGCAAGGATGCCGTCGCGCTCCAGGGCCCGCAGCGTCTGGGTGAGGACCTTGGGCGCGACGCCGCCGACCTGGGTACGGAGCTCGGTAAACCGCATGGTGCCTTTGGACAACGCCGACACCACCAGCACCGTCCACTTGTCACCGATCCGGTCGAGCACCACCCGGGTCGGGCACTGTGGATCGAACGCATTGCCACGCATCATGCCGTCCTCCGTGTTTACCGTCATGGTCTTTACCGCCATGGTTGCCGTCATGGTTACGTCACGGTACTGATGTTACGTTGAAGTCATCAGTAACTGCTGGTTACGGTCAGCTCGTCAACTGATTCTAAGGAGCACCGAATGAAGATCGCAGTCCTGGGCGGTACCGGAATGGTGGGGTCGCGTGTCGTGGCCGAGGCCGCATCAAGGGGACATCAGGTCACTTCCGTGAGCCGTCGCGGCGACGCCGAGCCCACGCCGGGGATCACCCCGCTGGCCGCCGACGTCTCCGACAGCGCGACGGTCCAGGCGCTGGCCGCCGGCAACGACGTGATCGTCTCGGCGATCGGTCCCAGCAGAGAACCCGGCGGGAATCCGGCTGCCTTCGCGGACACCCTCGTACAGCTCGCTCGCGACGCCGCCGCTACCCGGCTCGTCGTCGTGGGAGGTGCTGGGTCGCTGCTGGTTGCTCCTGGCCAGCGGCTGGTCGACACTCCGGAGTTTCCCGAGATGTACAAGGCCGAGTCGCTGGCGGCCGCGGCCTCGTTCGAGGCGCTGCAGCAGCTGAGCGAAGCCG
>JAVEES010000401.1 GCA_030840285.1 Pseudonocardiales bacterium | reverse complement strand
GGTTCAGGCGTGGTCGGTCAGACGCTGGGAGGCGGCCTGCGCCAGCTCGGCCACACCGTGGCGATCGGTAGCCGCACCGGCCGTCCGGTGGAGAACTGGGACGGCGCGGTAGGGACTTTCTCTGATGTCGCAGCGGCGTCGGACACCCTCGTTCTGGCCGTGAAGGGCGGCGTGGCTGAGGAGCTGGTCGCCTCCATCTCGGCAGAGCTCGCCGGGAAGACCGTGCTGGATACGACGAATCCGATCGCAGATCTCCCGCCCGTTGACGGAGTGCTGCGCTATTTCACGACCTTCGAGGAGTCGCTCATGGAGCGGCTGCAGGCTGCTGCCCCGCAAGCGCACTTCGTCAAGGCGTTCAGCAGCGTCGGCAACGCTCGCATGGTGAATCCGGTCTACGAGGCGGGCATGCCGAGCATGTTCATCGCCGGCAATGACTCGGACGCCAAGGCTGAGGCCGCGGCGATCACGCGAAGCCTCGGGTGGGACGTCGAAGATATGGGAACAGCCGTTGCCGCGCGCGCGATCGAGCCGCTGTGCATGCTGTGGTGCATCCCGGGCCTGCGCGGCGGAAGCTGGACACACGCGTTCAAGTTGCTGAAGGACTAGCCACTTTCAAGTCTTGGCAGCGCTGTCGTCCGCCGTTCCTATCATCGGCGCATGAGCAAGCAGGAACAGCCGATTCTGGTCCTCGGCGGCACGGGAACCGTGGGTGCGAGAGTCGCGACGCAGCTGCGCGCCTCCGGTTGCGCCGTTCGCGTCGCGACACGCAGCACGCGGCCGTGCTTCGACTGGATGCGCCCTGACAGCTGGGCCTCAGCGCTCACGGACATCCAGACGATGTACGTCCTGCTTCCAGATGGCACCGCGATGCCCGAAGGCTTCATGGAGCATGCTCATCGAGCCGGAGTTCGGCGGGTGGTTCTGCACTCGGACCGAAACGTCGACACGATGAACGTCACCGATCTTCAAAGCGCAGAACGGCAAGTCCGCCAGTCGAGCATCGACTGGACGATCATCAGGCCCGACTGGTTCAACCAAGACTTCGAGACGTTTTTTCGCCGACCCGTTATCGAGGGGCATCTGCTGGTGCCCGTCGGTTCGACCAAGCAGGGATTCGTTGACGCCGATGACATCGCGGCTGTCGCGGTCCACACATTGAGGCGGGCAGATCACGTCGGCGAGACACTGCCCCTCACCGGCCCGCGCAGCCTGGCATTTGTGGAGGCGCTGGACCTCATCACCGACTTCACAGGTCGGTCCATCACCTTTGACGGCACAGTCGAAGGCTATCGCGAGGCGCTGCGTATCGACGGTGTTCCCGGCGATGCTATCGAGACCCGTATTCGCAACTTGTCCGCGGCAGCGGCGAAAGGGGATACCACGCCTAGCGGAGTCGTCGAGGCTGTCCTGCAACGGCCAGCGAAGGACTTCAGCGCCTACGTCCACGATGCGGCCGAGCGTGGAGTTTGGCGATAGCTGCTGTGAACAGCGAGCCGCCTCGAATGCGCGCATCTCATACCCGAGGCGCTGCCGGGCAGCCGCTCGATCTGGTCGGTGATGAGGGCCTTGCTTCGGCCGCGACAGGCGCCGTGCTCTTTGGCCAGTGCGATGCCCCGTTGGGAAGTAGCGTTCCATTAGTGCCCAACGTCGCCTGTTTGTTCATCAATCCAGCAGCAACGGCGTCTAGAGCGGTCGGCCCATACGAGCGGCATCTCTTCTACCGCGAGATGCCATACGAGATCCGCGAGCTTGCCGACGCATCGCGAGACGCCGCCAGCCCGACGGTGCCGAGACGATGACCACACCGTGACGTCCATCGGACTCTCGGCGCATTCTTGCTCGCGGCCAGCGTGATTTGCGTGACCCCGGGACCCGACATGCTCTACGTCGCATCGTTCGGCGTCGCCCGGGCTGGCGCGGCGGCATCGCAGCGGCGGCCGGGATCGCGGCGGGAATGTCGGTGCATACCGTGCTCGCCGCCTTCGGACTGTCGCTACTGATCGCCCACTCGCCCGTCGCCTTCGTAGCCCTCAAGATCATCGGCGGGGGCTACCTGCTCTATCTCGGTATAAGCACAATCAGATCACCGCACCGGCTACACACAGCAACCTCGTCGAACGCCTCGCTTCCTTACCTGCAGATCAGCCGCCAAGCGACCATCGTCAACCTGTTAAATCCGAAAATCATCGTCTTCTATATCGCTTTCCTTCCGCAGTTCGTGCAGCGTCATGCCGCACCAGTGACCGCACAAATGTTGTTACTCGGCGGCCTGTTCGTCGTCATGGGATTCGCCACCGACGCCACCATCGGGTGTCCTCAGCACACGCCTCACCAACCGGCTAACGTCTGACACCCAACTCGGCGCCCGGGTCGGGTACGCCTGCGGGACGATCCTGTGTCTTCTAGCTGTGGTCCTGCTCGCCGGGATATGAACAAACGCGGCCGACTCCCGAGTTCGGCGCCCGCGCCGAGCCCCGCCAGCACCCTCCACAAGCTGACAATGCAACGTATGGTTGCGCAACTGAGTGAGGTCGACTAGCTTGAAGTGCAACAGAAGGTTGCGAAAGGGTGGCACGGCATGGAGTACCGAAGCATCGAGCGAGAACTGCACATCGACGCCTCGCCGGAGGTGGTGTTCGAGGTGCTCAGCAGCCCCGAGCACATCCGGGATTGGTGGAGCGCTGAGACGGAGTTCCAGGCGGCCGCCGGCGCGACGGGAAGCCTGACTTGGACAGACGAGGCAACTGGCAGGCAACACTCCACGCCGTTTACGGTCATCGAGGCGGACCCGCCTCGGACGTTCTCGTTCCGCTGGACGTATGACGCCGCAGAGATAGCGGGTGCGGGCAATTCGCTGCTGGTGACCTTCGAGCTCGTGCCGGTAGGGGAGGGGACCACGCTCCACTTTCGCGAGACCGGTTACCGGGAGCGTGGCTGGGAGGCTGCGGTGCTCGAGGCGCACTACAACGACCACCGGCAGGGCTGGGACTTCTACCTGCCGCGCCTGGCTGAGATTGCCAGCCGTCGGGCGGTCGCGCGATGAGTACCGCGGTCGACGATGACCTCTGGTCCGCGATCGGCGACCCGACCCGGCGCCGCCTGCTCGATCTTCTGCTGGCCGAGGGCCAGGGGACAGCAACGACGCTCAGCGGGCGGCTGCCGGTGACCAGGCAGGCCGTGACGAAACACCTCGTCGTGCTCGATCGGGTTGGCCTTGTCCAGTCCGCAGCGGCGGGACGCGAGAAGCGCTACCACGTGGACGAGACGCAGCTGGCCCGCGCCGCAGCGCAACTGAGTTCCGTCGGCGCGACATGGGATTCCCGCCTGCGCCGCATCAAGAGCCTCGCCGAGGCGATCCAACAAGCCAAGAGCACGAAGAAGTAAGGGGAAAACGAGATGGTGGACATCCTGCACCGGGTAGGAATCACGGCAACGCCGGACAAGGTATACGAAGCGCTCACGACGGTCGAGGGGCTAGCCGCATGGTGGACGACCGACACCAGCGGTGATGGCGACGGCGTCCTCAAATTCCGCTTCGGCAACGTTGGCGGCTTCGACATGAAGGTTCTCGACCTGCAGCCGAGCACGCGGGTGCTGTGGGAAGTCGTCGAGGGCCCGGACGAGTGGGTCGGGACGACGGTGAGCTTCGACCTTGCCCAGGACGGCGAGTGGACGATCGTGCTGTTCACGCACGCCGGCTGGCGTGAGCCGGTCGAGTTCATGAACCACTGCAGCACTAAGTGGGCGACGTTCCTGATGAGCTTGAAGTCACTGGTGGAGACGGGCACCGGCGCGCCGCATCCGCACGACGTGCAGATCAGCAACTGGCATTGACCAGTTGCGGATCAGCGGCTGGCGGCGACGCGCCTGTGGCAAGGGCCAGCAGGCGGTAGCGCTCGGATGGACCTGAGAATGGGGAGGTGGCTAGTGCGGTTACCGATGGTCGCGAGCAGCATGAGGCCATCGGACGTCGGTGACAGGTCGTCGATCGCGGGACCTCTGCGCTGCGTCCAGGGCACTCGCCGCACGTCGCGAACCGTCAGTGAAGGCCCGACCGATCGCCGACATGGTGGTCACCTCCCAATGTGGCGGCACATCGAACTCGGCCGCGAGGCCAACGCGGTCGAAAGCGCGGAACTGACGTACGGAAAGACCTAGAGACTGAGCCTGAAACGTCATATGGGCGACCGCTTGGCCAAGGTCGTAGACCGAGAACTCCGAATAGTCCCAGTCGGTGTCCATGACGAGTCGATGCGACAAATTCGCGACCAGCAGCGCCGCTGTCGGCGCCCAAGCACCCGAACTTCCGGCAAGATGACGCGCAAGTCGATCATGGTCTGGCTCGCCACGACGGCCCACGATGAACGCCCACGGCTGTGAATTGCCCGCCGAAGGAGCCCATCGAGCGGCTTCCAACAAAGATTCGACCTCAGCCTCGCTGATCTTGGCCGACGCGTCGAACGTCGTCGGACTCCACCGGGTGGCCAATAAGGGATGGAGAAGCCGGCTACCTGCGTCACTCACGCACGTGACTCTGCCACGGCAAAGACACATCTCCGGCCTCGACCTGCAGCGGATCGCCTGAGAGTCGCAGCTGGACGATCAAGTGACCATGCAGCGCGCCATGCACACCGACGACGCACTGCCGATGTAGGGCCCGAACGGCTCGATCCGTTCAAAACCGTGCCGGGCGTAGAACCGGATTGCGGCGTGTTGCTTGACGCCGGTCTCGAGGCGGACAACCCGCGTACCCGCGTTGGCGGCATAGGCGAGCAGCGTGCTGATGATGGCCGACGCGGGGCCCCGTCCGCGATGCGCGGGCAAGACATAGAACCGCTTGAGTTCGGCGGTGCCGTCATCGGCCAATTCGACGCCGCCAATGCCGACGATGGCGCCGTTGACCGCTGCGCCAACCAGATGCACGCCGCCCTGCTCGAGTTTTTCGACTGAGTACCCGAACATCTCGCCCTCGGCGTACCCACTGCTAGCCAACTCGGCGGTCAGCGCGTCGATGAGCGGCACGACATCACGAACGGAGACAACGTCAACTGTTATGCCCGCCGCACGAACCGGCATCGTTCACCTCGTTGCTCGCTCTGGACCAAACCGAACCAAACGCTAGCCGCTACGCATCAGCTACCTTCCGACGGCTCGCGGAAGTCTCAGCATTAGCGGCCATGTCAGCCGCGCACGGTTCGGGCCATTCATGTCGCACGGCCATACCGGGGCGAGGATTTCCGCGTAGGTGTGCTCGGGGATTTGGCCGTCCGATGCCATGATCGCGGCAGCCCGCGAACGACCCGAGGGACGGTACCAATTGCGTCGGAGTGACATAATGTCGATTATCGGCGGTTTCTGGTATTCCAAACTGGAGCATGCCGGCCCTATACAGGCGACCTCAGAACCTACGGGAAAGCCCGTCCGGAGTGCTCGCTCCAGCTTGTCGACATCGAGCGCGCGATCCTCGGCGTCGGCGTCCACGAGCAACCCGAGTCGCTACCATGTCTCACCGAAGAACCATTCAGCGCAGATCATGCTGCCGGGCTTCTCGGCGCCCAGGTGATCGCTGGTGGGATGTGCGCTGCGACCTGACACAGGTTGACATAAGGTGTGCCGATCTCGATGGGTTCAGGCTCGGGCCAGCGACGTGACGCCGCAGCACGCCGAACCCGGTGCGCTCAGGTGCCGACGTAGGCCGCGAGGTGCTGGCCGGTGAGCGTTGAGCTGGCGGCGACGAGGTCGGCGGGGGTGCCCTCGAAGACGATCCGGCCGCCGTCGTGCCCGGCCCCGGGGCCGAGGTCGATGATCCAGTCGGCATGGGCCATGACGGCCTGGTGGTGCTCGATAACGATGACGGACTTTCCGGAGTCGACCAGCCGGTCCAGCAGGCCAAGCAGGTGGGCGACATCGGCCAGGTGCAGGCCTGCCGTCGGCTCATCCAGGATGTAGACGCCGCCTTTCTCAGCCATGTGGGTGGCGAGCTTGAGCCGCTGCCGCTCGCCGCCGGACAGCGTCGTGAGCGGCTGGCCGAGGCTGAGGTAGCCGAGGCCGACGTCGGCCAGATGGGTGAGAATCCTCTGCGCAGCAGGCGTGTTCGCCTCTGCGGAGCCGAAGAACTCGGCCGCTTCGCTGACGGACATGGCGAGCACCTCGCTGATGTTTCTGCTGCCGAGCCGGTAGCCGAGCACCTCGGCCTGGAACCGCTTGCCCTCGCACTCCTCGCACGTCGTGGCGACGCCCGCCATCATCGCCAGATCCGTGTAGATGACGCCCGCGCCGTTGCAGTTGCGGCAGGCACCCTCGGAGTTGGCGCTGAACAGCGCTGGCTTCACGCCGTTGGCCTTCGCGAACGCCTTGCGGACCGGGTCGAGTAGTCCGGTGTAGGTCGCCGGGTTGCTGCGCCGCGAGCCTTTGATCGCTGCCTGGTCGACAGCAACCACCCCGTCGCCGCCCGAGACCGAGCCGTGGATCAGGGAGCTCTTTCCCGACCCGGCCACGCCGGTGACCACGACCAGCACGCCGAGCGGAATGTCGACATCGATGTCGCGCAGGTTGTGGACGCTCGCGCCGCGTATCTTCAGCACGCCCGATGGCGTCCGCACCGACGCCTTCAGGCGAGCTCGGTCGTCCAGGTGCCGCCCGGTCAACGTGCCGCCGCTCCGCAGCCCTTCGACGGTTCCCTCGAACACAACCTGGCCACCGGCGGTGCCGGCGCCGGGGCCGAGATCGACGACATGGTCGGCGATCGCGATCGACTCCGGCTTGTGCTCCACGACGAGGACGGTGTTGCCCTTGTCGCGCAGTTGCAGCAGCAGGTCGTTCATCCGCTGGATGTCGTGCGGGTGCAGCCCGATCGTCGGCTCGTCGAAGACGTAGGTGACGTCGGTGAGCGACGAGCCGAGGTGGCGGATCATCTTGACGCGCTGCGCCTCGCCTCCCGACAGGGTGCCCGACGAGCGGTCGAGGCTGAGGTAGCCGAGCCCGATTTCAACGAACGATTCAAGGCTTCGCTGCAGCGATGTCAGCAGCGGCCCGACAGACGGCTCGTCCAGATCGCGCACCCACGTGGCCAGGTCGCTGATCTGCATCGCGCAGGCCTCGGCGATATTGATCCCCTTGATCCTCGACGATCGAGCGGCCTCACTCAGCCGCGTGCCGCGGCACTCGGGGCATACCGCAAAGGTGACCGCCCGCTCCACGAAGGCCCTGATGTGCGGCTGCATCGCGTCGAGGTCCTTGGCGAGCATGGACTTCTTGATCTTGGGGATCAGGCCCTCGTAGGTGAGGTTGATGCCGTCGACCTTGATCTTGGTGGGCTCCTTGTAGAGCAGGTCGTGCAGTTCCTTCTTGGTGAACTTGTTGATCGCCCGGTCCGGGTCTAAGAAGCCACAGCCGCCGAAGATCCGGCCGTGCCAGCCGTCCATGCTGTAGCCGGGGATGGTGAGAGCACCCTGGTTGAGCGACAAGCTGTCGTCGTACAGCGCCGTGAGCTCGATGTCGTTGACCGCGCCGCGGCCCTCGCAGCGTGGGCACATGCCCCCGGTGATGCTGAAGCTGCGACGCTCCTTCGTGGTGGCGCCGCCGCGCTCGATGGTGACTGCCCCGGCGCCCGACATGGAGGCGACGTTGAACGAGAACGCCTGGGGCGAACCGATATGTGGCTTACCGAGGCGGCTGAAGAGGATGCGCAACATTGCGTTGGCGTCGGTCGCGGTACCGACCGTCGAGCGTGCGTCACCGCCCATCCGCTGCTGATCGACGATGATCGCCGTTGTAAGACCGTCCATAACGTCGACCTCGGGCCGCGCCAGTGTCGGCATGAATCCCTGCACGAAGGCGCTGTAGGTCTCGTTGATCAGCCGCTGTGATTCGGCGGCGATGGTGCCGAAGACCAGCGAGCTCTTGCCCGATCCCGAGACCCCGGTGAACACCGTCAGCCGGCGCTTCGGAATCTCGATGCTGACGTCCTTGAGGTTGTTCACGCGGGCACCGTGCACGCGGATCCGATCATGCTCGTCTGCGGCATGCGGCGCCGGCGACTGCCGCTCGGTCTTCGAGGCCTTGCTCATCGTGTCCTCATCTGTCACGCGGGGCCGCGGCCTCCGTCCGTCTCGTGCGCGGGCCTTGTGCTGCGCAGGTCAGGGCTGCGATGGCCGCAACACTCAGCGCAGATCTTGTATGCGCAGCAGGTTGCCCGCGGGATCGCGGACTGCGCAGTCGCGAACGCCGTAGGGCTGCTCGATCGGCTCCTGCACGACCTCGGCGTCGCTGGCCTGGATGCGCTCGAAGGTGCCGTCGAGATCAGGCGTGGCCAGCAGAATTGTGCCGTACGTGCCTTTGGCCATCATCTCGACGATGGTGCGCCGCTCGTCGTCGGTGATGCCCGGGTCCACGGCCGGCGGATGCAGGACGATGGACGTGCCAGGCTGGTTGGTGGGTCCGACGGTGATCCAGCGCATCCCGTTGTATCCGACGTCGTTGCGGACCTCGAAGCCGAGGATGTCGCGATAGAAGGCAAGAGCGGCGTCGGGATCGTTGTGGGGCAGGAAGCTTGCGTGAATGCTGATGTCCATGGCGGTCAGGCTAACCGCCGCGACGCAACGCCCGCTTCTCGATTCCTGATCGGTCTGGACACCTGTTTCACGACGCACGCCGGAATCCCCGCCGTCGCTCGAGCACTCTCAGCCCGATAGGTGCTTGGTGGCACGCCGACCAACTCCGTGAAGCGAGTGCTGAAGGTGCCCAGCGACGAGCAGCCGACCTCGAAGCAGACCTCGGTGACACTAAGGTCGCCGCGACGCAGCAGCGCCATCGCACGCTCGATGCGCCGCGTCATCAGATAGGCGTAGGGCGACTCGCCGTAGGCAAGTCGGAACTCGCGGCTGAGGTGCCCGGCAGAGACGCCGACGCCGCGCGCGAGCGCCTCAACGTCCAGTGGCTGCGCGTACTCGCGGTCCATTCGGTCCCGGACCCGGCGCAGCCGCGCGAGGTCGCGCAGGTGCTGCGCTTCGGAGGGAATGGTGGTCATCTGCGAGATCGTGCCATGTCGCGGCGGCTTTGTGGCTAGATCGAGGTCGAGTTGTATCTGCGGACGGCCAGCGAGCCGAAGACCAGCCCGATGCCGAGTGCCCAGAGCAAGGATTGGATCACGAGGGAACTCGTGCTCTGCCCGGCGAAGAGCTGCTCTCGTTGAGCCGAGCTGACATTGCCGATGGTCAAGGCGCGAACCGCGTTGATCACGATCGTCACCGGTTGATGGTCGGCGAAGGCGCGTAGCCAACTCGGCATCGTGGAAGTCGGCACGAACGCGCTGCTGGCGAAGGTCAGGGGAAAGATCACCGGGAAGGTTGCCGCGTTCACCGTCTGCACGTTGCTCGCGTACATGCCGACGAGCGCAAAGATGAAGCAGGTCGCCAACGCGAAGCCGAGCAGGAGCAGAACTCCCAGCAGCAGGCCGGGGATGCTCTCAGGTCGGAAGCCGACAGCAACCCCGACGGCGATGATGATGAACAACCCTACGGCGTTGCTCAGGGTGTCGGCGGAGACTCGTCCCGCGAGTACGGCGCTGCGTGCCATCGGCAGCGATCGCAATCGGTCGATGAAGCCCTTGCCGCGATCCTCGGCGAGGGCGAACCCGCTGTTGCCCGCAGTGAAGATCGCCGTTTGCACCGCGATACCCGGGATCAAGTAGTTGACGTAGTTGATGTTGCCGAGACCCCTGATCGCTCCGCCGAAGACGTAGCGAAACAGCAGCGTGAACATGATCGGCGACAGCAGCGTGAACACCACCTGGTCCGGCGCCCGCATCAACCGCCGCACGTTGCGTCCCGTCATCGCGAGACAGTCGCTGATCGTCCATCTCAGCGAGTTGCTGGCGGGACGTAGCTCCGAGGTGGTCACGACACTGGCTCCTTCTGTCGACGTGAGGGCTTGCTCTTCGGCGCTGTGGCGGCCTCCTCGGCGGCATGACCGGTAAGAGCCAGAAAGACGTCGTCCAGGCTCGGTTGTCTCAGCTGCAGCCCGGCAAACTCGATACCCGCCGCATCCAGCCGTCGGACGACTTCGGTCAAGGTCGCGGGCCCGGTTGCGGTCGCGACCCGGACTACCGAGCCTTCGCGTTTGACTGAGTCGTGATCATCGCCGACGCCGCTCAGCGCTCCGACCGCGGCGGCGGCGAGGCCGTCGTCGTCCAGCGTCACCTCGACGAGCGTGCCGCCCAGCCGATCCTTGAGTTCGCTGGCGGTGCCCTCGGCGATCACGCGGCCGTGATCGACCACGCAGATCTGGTCGGCGAGGCGATCAGCCTCTTCCAGATATTGAGTCGTGAGCAACAAGGTCGTGCCATCGTTGACCAGGTCGGAGATGACACTCCAGAGGTCGATCCGGCTGCGTGGATCCAAGCCTGTCGTGGGCTCGTCCAGGAACAGGACGGGCGGTCGGGCAACGAGTGCGGCGGCGAGGTCCAGCCGTCGGCGCATGCCCCCCGAGTACGTCTTCAGGGTGCGATCCGCCGCGTCGGAGAGATCGAAGCGGTCGAGCAGATCAGTCGCCCGCTGCTGGCGGGCCCGGCGATCGAGATGGTTCAGGCTGCCGACCAGCAGCAGGTTCTCGCGGCCGGTGAGGGCCTCATCGACGGCGGCGTACTGCCCAGCCAGGCCGATCACCCGACGGGCCGCCTGCGGGCGAGCCACCACATCGATGCCGGCCACCGACGCGCGTCCGGAGTCTGGCTTCAGCAGTGTGGTGAGTACCCGGACGGCGGTCGTCTTACCGGCACCGTTGGGCCCCAGTAATCCGAGGACCGTGCCTTGCGGTATCTCGAAACTGACACCGTCGAGCGCCTTGACCGTCCCGTTGAAGGTCTTGACCAGCGAGTCAGCGACCACCGAATTCAACATGCCGGGAACCGTACCTTCGTTCACCGACAACGCCGCACGAATTTCGCTGTCAGCCACTACCGTCGCGCAGGTGCCTCCGATCGCGTACGCCCACCGCGGTTTTGCACCGGACGGCGCCGAAAATTCGACCGCTGCCTTCCGGGCCGCGGTCGAGCTCGGTTATCGCCACCTGGAGACGGACGCCAGGGCGAGCCTGGACGGCGTCGCGTTCGCCTTCCACGACGACGTGCTCGATCGGGTCACCAACCACACCGGCCGGCTCAGCCGACTGCCGGCCGAACAGATCGAGCGCGCGAGGATCATCGGCCGCGATCCCATCCCCCGGCTTGCTGATCTGCTCGACGAATTCACCGACGCCTGGTTCAACATCGACGTCAAGTCCGCCGCAGCCATCGGGCCCGTCCTGGACGCGCTGCGAGCGACCAATGCCTGGCATCGGGTGCGGCTGGCGGCTTTCTCCCACCGCCGGTTGATGATCCTGCGCAGCGTGGCTGGTCCGCACGTCGCGACGGCGCTGTCGCCCCAGGAGATACTCCAGCTCAAATCCAGCGCCGCCCGAGGCCAGAGCCGGTTGCCGGCGGCCCTGTCCCGGCTGGCCGGCCTCGACGTTGCGGCCCAGGTGCCGGCCCGGGTGGGATGGCTCGATCTGGTCGACCGGCGGTTCGTGGACTGGGCCCACGGGCGCGGACTGTCAGTGGACGTCTGGACCGTCAACCGCCGCGCTGACATGGTGCGGCTGCTCGACCTCGGGGTTGACGGGGTGATGACCGACCGCGCCGAACTGCTGCGTGACGTTCTGCGCGAGCGCGGCGAATGGCCTGCGTGAGCGCCGGGCGGGACGGGCCGAAGGGCGGTCCCCGTGATGTCGCCGGTCGTAGTAGCGTGCCGATCCGTGCCCGATACAACCAACGACGCGGCGTCTGCAGGGTCGGGGCGCAGTAGCGCTCTGGCCTCGGTCCCGGCGGCCGGCAATCGCCGCGCCATCGCGATGCCGGCGCATCTGAAGTTCTTCTACGGTCCTATGGACTGCGGCAAGTCGACGCTGGCCCTGCAGATCGACCACAATCACTCCAGGCAGGGCCGGCACGGCCTGATCCTCACTCGTTATGACCGCTCGGGAGGCCCGGCGATCACCACCCGGGTGGGATTGGCGCATGACGCGATCGAGGTCACTGACGACCTCAATATGTGCCAGCTGGTCCGCAATCGCTGGGCGGCCGGCCAGCGGGTCGACTACCTGATCGTCGACGAAGCCGGATTTCTCAATCCTCAGCACGTCGATCAGCTAGCCGAACTGGTCGATGAGTACCACGTCGACGTCTATTGTTTCGGGCTCGCCACCGACTTTCGCAGCCAGTTGCTTCCCGGGGCCAAACGACTGATCGAGATCGCCGACGAGATCGCCGCTATCCAGGTCGAGGTCCTCTGCTGGTGCGGCAGGCCGGGCAAGCAGAACGCCCGGATCGTTTCCAACCGGGTAGTTCGCGAGGGGGACACCGTTGTCGTCGCCGATACCGCCGCTACTGCCGAGGTGCGGTATCAGGTGCTCTGCCGAGCGCACTACCGCAGTGGGGAACTGGGCAATGGCGTCGAGGCAGATCAGTTGCTGTTCGGCTAACCTCGGCCACTCGCCGGGCAGCTGATGTCCTCGTTGCAGCGATAGACGACACAGGCCGTGCACAGGCCGTCGATTCGTTCTGCGGACACCGGTTGCGATATGATAAGGACATCTTGTACGCCGCAATCTGCGAGTGACCGCGTACGCAATCGTCCCAGACAACGGGAATCATTGTGTAGATTCGTTCGTTGGTTGCTCAGTAGCCCGATGCGGGTGAGGAGTGATCTTGAAATGGCAGATCGTGTTCTACGGGGCAGTCGCCTCGGCGCAATCAGTTATGAAACCGAATATGCGGCGGAGCCGGCACCCCGCCACTTTGTGAAGTTCCGCTGCGAGCGAGACCATGAGTTCACCGTTCCGTTCTCGGACGAAGCTGAACTTCCGGCGACGTGGGAATGCCGGCTCGACGGGACGATCGCCAAGGCGGTAGACGGCCCGGAGCCGGAGACGAAGAAGGTCAAGCCACCGCGCACCCACTGGGACATGCTCATCGAGAGGCGCAGTATCGCCGATCTGGAAGAGGTCCTAGCCGAGCGCCTGGACGTCCTTCGCGCCCGCCGCGGTGGGAAGCCCTCGAAGTCTGCCTAGCAGACACGCGCACGAACCGCCCGATCGATCTCCGGATCGATCGGGCGGTTTTTTAATGCCCATGAGTACCCGGGCAAGCGGGCCGAACGGCTGTTCAGCTGCGGCGAAGCAACGCCTTCAGTTGGGCGGTGCGGTGCGCGGCACCCCATTCGGTAACCCGGATCAGCGCTTCGCGAACGATGTTGCCGCTCATCTTCGACTCCCCCCGCTCGCGCTCAGCGAACGTGATCGGAACCTCGACGACGCGGAAGCCTGCCTGGACGGCTCGCCAGGCGAGGTCGACCTGAAAGCAGTAGCCCTGCGAGGACACCCCCGACAGGTCGATCGTTTGCAGAACGATGCGCCGGTATGCCCGATATCCGCCGGTGGCGTCGTGCAGTTCGATGCCCAGCGCGATCCGGGTGTAGAGGTTTCCGCCCCGAGATAGCAATTCCCTGGACTTCGGCCAGTTGACGACCTTGCCGCCCGGAACCCATCGCGACCCCAGTGCGAGATCCGCATGCGCGGTGGCCGCCAACAGCCGCGGAAGCTGCTCGGGTGCGTGCGAGCCGTCGGCGTCCATCTCGACGATAACGTCGTACTCGGCGTCCAGAGCCCATTCGAAACCGGCGATATAGGCGGCACCGAGTCCCGCTTTCTCGGCTCGGTGCATCACGTGGACCCGCTCGTCCTCAGCTGCGAACTTGTCGGCAAGGTCACCCGTGCCGTCAGGGCTGCCGTCGTCCACCACCAGGACATGCGCGGATGGCACCGATGTGCGAACCCGTTCCAGGATCATCGGGAGGTTTTCCCGCTCGTTGTAGGTCGGAATGATCACGACGACCCGCTGGACCTCGCTGCCGTCCTCGGCCCCGCTGCTGGCCTCTGTCACCCGTTCCTCTTCTCCTCTGATCGATCGCCGCCTGCTCGGCGTCCTTGCCTGACGTTCACACCGTCGTCGGCTCTGCCGGGGCAGGTTCGCCGAGGGACCCGGTCCGCTTTCGGAGCCCCAGCCGCCCCCGGAGGCCGGATGCGATACCGAGCACCCCGACTGCGGTCAGAACCCACTCAGGCCAAGCACCCACGCGAGTCGCCAGAGTAGTCGAATCCTCCAGCGCCACGCTGGCTACTAGGACATCTGGCGTGAAGAGCGCGCCGGACTCGGCAATCGTCGAGCCGTCCGGAGCGATGATCGCCGACTTGCCGCTGGTGGCGACCTGCACGACCGTCCGCCGATTCTCGACAGCCCGCAGCTGGGACATCGCCAGCTGCTGATAGGTCTCGCCGCTGTGTCCGAACGTTGCATTGTTCGTCTGCACGACCAGCATCCTGGCGCCGGCAGCCACCGAGGAGCGCACCAGAGAGTCGTAGGCGACCTCGAAACAGATGACGTCTCCGATCGGGAACGGCGTCTGGGTGAGCAGCCCGTTGCCTTTTCCGGCGATCATGTCGCGCGGGACGAGGTCCACCTTCGAGCTGAT
>JAVEES010000395.1 GCA_030840285.1 Pseudonocardiales bacterium | reverse complement strand
GCTGTGGCTGTGGCTGTGGCTGTGGCTGTGGCTGTGGCTGTGGCTTTGGCTTTGGCAATGGCTGTGGCAATGGCTTTGGCAATGGCAATGGCAGCGCCCGCGCCATGCGGGGCGTCCTCGCGCCCGTCGGCGGCTCGCCGTAGGGTGGAGCCGTGACCCAGTTCGGACAGCACGCGGCACCCACTCACGTCATCGCCCACATCAGCGACACGCATTTCCTGAGCGGGGATCGTGCCTTGCACGGCGCGATCGCGACCCACGCCAATCTGCTTCTCGCCCTCGCTCAGCTTGAGCGGTCAGGGACCAGTCCGGCGGCAATCGTCTTCACGGGTGATCTCGCAGACCTCGCCGAGCCGGGCGCCTACCGCAGCCTTCGCGAGATGGTGGAGCCCGTGGCGGAACGCCTCGGTGCTCAGGTCGTCTGGGGCATCGGAAATCACGACGAGCGACCGCAGTACGCGACCGAGCTTTTCGACGAACCGATCGAATTTAACTCGGTTCCGACCCAGGATCGGGTATACGACGTCGACGGCTTGCGGATCATCGCGGTCGACAGCACCGTTCCGGGGTACCACCACGGCGATCTCACCGATGCGCAGCTGGCCTGGCTTGCGGATGAATTGGCCACCCCGGCGCGATACGGCACGCTGATTGCGATGCACCACCCGCCGATCCCGACCCCGATCGAACTCATGGCGGTGCTCGAATTGCGCGGGCAGGACAGGCTCGCGGAGGTGATCCGGGGAACCGACGTGCGCGCGATCCTCGCCGGCCACCTGCACTATGCGACTCACGGTTCCCTCGCCGGGGTGCCCGTCTCGGTCGCCGCGGCCACCTGTTACACCATGGACCTCAGCGCGCCGCTACACACCCTCTCCGGGATCGACGGCGGCCAGGCCATCAATCTGGTGCACGTCTACTCGGATCAGCTGGTGCACTCGGTCGTACCCATCGGCGGTTTCGCAGAGATCAGCGGGTTCAGCGCGCTCTTCCTCGAACGGATGGCCGCACTCTCACCCGAGGAACGGCGCGAGGTTTTCTCCAGCAAGGCTTCGACGATGACCATCGCCGAGGTCGAGGCGGGGAGGAGGCCCCCGTCGCGTGGATGAGTGCCGCCCGTGCGAAACGCCAGCGTCGCCGACGACTAGCGCGAGAGTCGCAACCGCCGCACCGTCGGCCGGTGAGTCACCATTGAGCATGCGACTCGACCGGGCGGTGGATGATTTCGCGGCATACCTCGCCGTGGAGCGCGGCTTCAGCGAGCACACAATTCGCGCCTACCGGTCAGACTTGACCCGATTGTGCGGGTTTGCCGCCGATCGAGGTGTTGAGCTGGCCAGCGATGTCACGCTCGACCTGTTGCGCGAGTGGCTCTGGCAGGGGTCGCAGGCCGGGCTGGCGAAGGCGACCCTTGCCCGCCGTTCCGCCGCCGCCCGTGCTCTCACGATCTGGCTCACTCGCACGGGCGACACCGACGCGGACGCCGCCGCACGGCTCAAATCACCCCGCCCCGATCGGCATCTGCCGCGCGTGCTGACCCGTCAGCAGATCGACAAGATTCTCGCCGGCCTCGCGGTGCGGGCCGATACCGACGACCCGGGCGCCATCCGAGACCTTGCCGTGATCGAGTTGCTCTACGCGTCCGCCCTTCGGGTGAGTGAAGTGACCGGTCTCGATCTTGAGAGCGTCGATGTCGGGCAGCTCACCGTGCGCGTCACCGGAAAGGGGTCGAAGGAGCGCGTCGTCCCGTTCGGTGTGCCGGCTTTGCATGCGCTCCTGAGATACCTCGACGGTGCGCGACCGCTGCTGGTCGGTGAGCAGGAGACGCCGGCGCTGTTTCTTTCCCGAAGGGGCACCCGGCTCGGCAGTCGAAGCGTGTACTCGCTCGTCTCGACCCTGCTTGCGGCCGTACCGGGAGGCGGCCCCTCCGGCCCGCACGCCCTTCGGCACACCGCAGCAACCCACTTGCTTGACGGCGGCGCCGATCTGCGCGCGGTGCAGGAACTTCTCGGACACGCGAGTCTCGGAACGACTCAGATTTACACTCATGTTTCGACCGAGCGGCTCACGGAGAGCTATCGCGCGGCGCATCCGCGGGCGTGAGCGACGCCCGCAACCGAACGGCGAATCAGCGGTCGACGACTCCGATGAACGTGCCACCGATCCCATCGAATTCCTCGCGGGCGAGGCCGTCAGCCGGCTCCGGCAGGTCCCAGATGTCGTGGTCCGAGCAGCTGAGGTAAGTGAAGTCCGGCCACCACTTCTTCGGTCGAACGTCGGCGGTCAGTCCGCAGACGGTGCAGGTGAGCTGCACCCACACGGGTCGCTTGCTCGATCCGCGGTTGGCGCGGGACTGCAACAACCAGGGCGGGGGGTTCTCATCAAGGTCCTCGAGCACGCTCTCGGACAGCCATGCCGGGAGGTCGTGTCGCACTGCCATCTCGACCGGAATGTCGAGTCGTGTGGCCGCCTCGCGTCTGCTGATCATTGCTCCAACGATAGGCGACGGCGGACACGCCCGCGGAGGGCAAATGCCCCATCGCCCGCTCGGTCGGCAGCAGCACGGCGTGCT
>JAVEES010000382.1 GCA_030840285.1 Pseudonocardiales bacterium | reverse complement strand
GAGGTCCCGGACGCCGATGCGCTCGCCCGTTCCGCGATCCCCGGCGTGCAGCCGTCGGACTCCCGGCGTTCCCGCGCCCTGGTGGGATGGGTGCTTGCGCAGGCGGCGCGGGAGGGTCACACGCTGTGCACCGTCGAGCAGGTGACGGTGGACCTCGAGTTGCACCGGGTGGCTGATCCCGGGGCGGCGATCAGCGATGCCTGCGCAACAGATGATGTCGAGCGGGTGGACAGCGTGCTGTCCTCGATGCTTGCCCTGCGCCGCTACGCCGCTGCCGAACGAGAGATAGCCGAGTCCGTGCACCGGCTGACCGACTCCAGCGTGGCGATCGGCAAGGCCCGAGCGGTCAAGCGCCGCAGGGGAATCGAGATAGATCCCGACGGGCTGGATGCCATCCAGCGAGCCGCCGTCGACAATGCGATGACCCATGGTGTGAGCGTGCTGACCGGTGGTCCTGGCACCGGTAAGAGCCGGACCGTGAACACTATCGTGCGCGAGGCTGAGCGTGCCGGGAAGTCGGTCGCGCTCGCGGCACCGACCGGACGGGCCGCCAAGCGGCTGGCCGAGCTGTGCGATGCCGAGGCGACCACGATCCACCGGCTGCTCGGGGTGCAGCCGCGGGCGACTTCTGACGAGCAGGGGCGGAGCACCGTCGACTTCTCCGCCGGTTTCGCGCGTGGCGCGGACTACCCGCTGGACGAGGATCTCGTCGTCATCGATGAGGCGTCGATGCTGGATGTCGAGCTGGCAGCGGCATTGCTGCGGGCATGCGCCGACGGAACGCACCTGGTCGTCGTCGGGGATTCAGCCCAGCTGCCCAGCATCGGTCCCGGGCAGGTGCTGGCAGATCTGATCGCCTCGAACACGGTGCCGGTCGTCGAACTGGCGACGCTGTACCGGCAAGATGCCGGCGGTGCCATCGCTCGCCTGGCGGCGGCGGTACGAGCCGGCGAGCTGCCCGTGGTGGACTCCCCCGACCGGGAGGTCGTGATCGTGCCGGCGCGGGGCTCGGCTGAGTGCGCGCACCGCGTGGTGCAGCTGATGACCGACTCGATCCCGCGCGCGCTGGGCATCGCCACCGACGCCGTCCAGGTCGTCACGCCGGTGCACCGCGGTCCGGCCGGAACCATCGCCCTCAACGCCGCGCTGAAAGCCACCCTCAACCCGCCGCCCGGCAAGCAGGCATTCTCGCGCTTCGATCCCGGCGACCGGGTGGTTGCCACCGCCAACCATCTGGAGGCGACGCCCAACGGTTTCGCCAACGGCGAGGTCGGTGTCGTCACCAAGGTCGCCGGCAAGGTCGTCACGGTGGACTTCGGTTCCGGACCGGCTGAGATCAGCGGGAAGATGCTTGCCGACCTCAGCCACGGCTGGGCGATCACCGTGCATCGTGCGCAGGGCTCGGAGTTTCCGGCGGTGATCGTGGTGCTCGGCCCGGAAGCCGGCCGGATGCTGTCCCGGCCGCTGGTCTACACCGCCTTGACCCGGGCACAACGGCACCTGTCGGTGGTACACGGCACCGGGCCGGCGCTCGCGCGCTCCGTGCACGACATCAGCGCCAAGCCGAGGCGCACGGCTTTACGCGACTTTCTCGGCGGCTGATCGGCTCGGACTGGTCGGATTTGACCGGTGCAAGGGGCACAATCGAGGGATGAGAACCGATGAAAGGTCGGACTCCGACGCGGAGTGGGAATACGCACCGCTGCGAATCGCCTCGGATGTCACGAGGGTTAGCGCGGCGGTGCGGCTCGCTCTACACGCCGAATACGGCGGCTGGGAACTTGCCCGGGTGCGCCGTTACACCGATGGCTCCCGCCAGGTGCTGCTCCGGCGAAAGCGTCGCCCTGCCGACTCGCTGCCGATGCCCGGCCTGATCGCCTGAGCTAGCACGGACGGCCCTAGCGACGGCCCTCGCGACGGCCCTTGCGGCGGCCGGACGAGCGCTGTTGGCCTTCGTCCGGTGAGGTCAGCAGGCCCGCAGGAAGCGATCGAGGACCCGCACGCCGAACTGCAGCGCAGTGACCGGCACCCGCTCGTCGATTCCGTGGAACAGGGCGGAGAAGTCAAGCTCGGGAGGAAGCAGCAGGGGTGAGAATCCAAAGTTGCGAATACCGAGCTGGGAGAAGGATTTCGCGTCCGTCCCGCCCGACATCAGGTAGGGCACGGCAACCGCGTTCGGGTCTTGGGAGCGCAGCGCGGCGGCCATCCCATCCACGATCTCGCCGTTGAATTCGGTCTCCACAGCGATGTCGCGGGTGATGAATTCCCGGGTGATCCGCACACCCTCGCCGGCGTCGGCAATGATGGCGTCGATGGTGTCGAACAGCTCCTGCTCGTAGCCGGGCAGGAAGCGAGAGTCGATCGTGGCCTCAGCTGAGGACGGGATCACATTCGCCTTGTACCCCGCGGTGAGCATGGTCGGGTTGGCCGTGTTCCGGACGGACGCGCCGATCATCCGGGCCATGCCACCGAGAGCCTTGAAGGCCGGCTCAGGGTTGTCCAGGTCGATGTCGAGACCGGTGATCTTGGCGATCGAGCCGAGGAACTCTCGCACGGTCGGCGTGATGTGAACCGGGAATTCGTGCTCGCCGATCCGGGTGACGGCCCGGGCCAGAGCGGTGATGGCGTTGTCGCCGTGGACCATCGAGCCATGGCCCGGACGTCCGTCGGCGCGTAGCTTCAGCCAGCCGATGCCCTTCTCCGCGGTCTGGATCAGGTAGAGCCGCAGGTCTCCCCCGACGGTCACCGAGAAGCCGCCGACCTCGCTGATCGCCTCGGTGCAGTCGGCGAAGTACTGGGCGTGGTTGTCGACCAGCCAGTGCGCGCCCTTGACGCCGCCGGCCTCCTCGTCCGCCACGAAGGCCAGCACGATATCCCGTTCGGGCTGCACGCCGGTTCGGGCCCAGTCTCGGATCACGGCCAGCGTCATCGCGTCCATGTCCTTCATGTCGACGGCGCCGCGACCCCAGACGTAGCCGTCCTTGACCTCGCCCGCGAACGGGTCGACCGACCATTCGGCGCGCTCCGCGGGAACCACGTCGAGGTGCCCGTGGATCAGCAGCGGCTTGCGGTCGGGGTTGCTGCCGGGGATGCGGGCGATGGTGGAGGCGCGGCCGGGCTCGGATTCGAGGATGACCGATGCGATGCCGACCTCATCGAGCTTCTGGGCGACCCACTCGGCTGCTGGTCGCTCGGGATGTGTCGGGTTGGAGGTATTGATCTGTATGAGCTCCGACAGCAGGCTCACGACCTCGTCCTGGGCGCCGGGGTGGCTCGGGGGCGTGGGATTGGAGGCTGCGGCTGCGGTCATGGGTCATTCCTACCAGTGTCGTGAGCCGGCGTTCGTCGTGAGCCGGCGTTCCAAGTGGGCGTTCAAACCAATCCCGGCGGTCGGCTAGACTCTTGCTTCGCACTCGTCCGGGTGGCGGAATGGCAGACGCGCTAGCTTGAGGTGCTAGTGCCCTTTATCGGGCGTGGGGGTTCAAGTCCCCCCTCGGACACCGGTCATGACATCTCGCGCGGGTCCAGCGTGACGTCGGCCTCCGGCCGCTGACGCGGCGTGAACTGGCTGCCTGTCGGTACCCCGCGAGGGGCGCGGCCTTGCGCACCGGACGCCCCGGTGATGGGCTGCTGCGCCGCTCGGCGTCGGGCAGCGAGATCGTAGGAGGCGTACGGGTTGAGGATCTGTCGACCGAAGAGGAAGTCCTTCTCGATCTTGGTGAGTCTCGACTGCTCGGCTACCTCGTCCCAGGACTCGCGGATGGTGGTGATCTGATGGTCGACGATGTCGCGGGCCTCGTCTCGGGACAGGCCGTACTCGTGGGCGGCGTCGATGCAGACGACGAACTGGCTGGCGCGGTTGCCGTCACGGCCGATGTCCATGGCTTGGCGTGCCTCGGTGCCCGAGCGTGGTTGTGGGGTGAGGTCGTAGGCAGGGGTCAGTTCGAGATGGTGGCCGTCCCAGAACGCGGCGTGGTTGCGGGCGTGGTCGTCGATGTTGCCGATGGCGATGTTGAACACGACTCGTTCAAACAGCTGCCTGCCCAGACCTTCGCCGTGTGCGCTGCGCTGACGCAGGACTTCGAGCAGTTCCGGGTAGGAGGAATAGCGCGCCCCGAGGAAGTCGCCGTAGCCGAGCATCGTCAGCCCGGACACGACCATCCGCCGGGTTCGGCCACCAGGTCGGTCGAACCGTTCGATCAGCAGAACCTCGTGCCCGAGCGACGTGACCAGGCGCGAGCCGGGCACGTCGATACCGACGCGGTGGGCAAGTTCCAGACTGGCCGCTTCGGCCTTGATCATCGGATACGTATCGGTGGACATCGACAGCTTGGCGATCAGGTGCTTGTCGCCGTCGACCAGCGTCACCTTCGGTCGGGCACCACCGACCGAGGTCCCGTGCACGAGCGCGGCCGCGAGCGCCGGCGGCAGCTCGCCCTTCTCGAAGGCGAGCGCTGCCCCGTGCAGTTCGTCGAGGGTCGTGCCGTCCTCCCGCGCGAGGTAGTCGGTCGAGCTTGTCTGGAAGTCGAGACTCCCGATCCGGTTCGATCCCGACTCCAGTAGAAAGGTCAGTCGGTCGAGGTTCACGGCGTCGGCGTCATGACCTTGCTTGCCCGTCAGCCGCGCGATGATGACCCGCTGCCCCCACGAGTCGGGGCTGGCGTCCCACAGGCTGCCCGCCATCTCCAACCCTTCGGGCGGGTCGATCCAGCCAGGTCCAAGCGGCAACTCCGGCTCGTAAAGGCTGATCGCGTCTGGTCGCGCGAGGTAGCTCTTGCCGTAGATGAACCGGTAGCTACCGCCGACCCGGTTGATGCGGCCAGCGACGACGGGTTCGGCCTCATCAGGCAGCCACGCCCAGACGAAGGCGCTATCAGAAGGCCGCGTCATCGGCGCTCTCCTTCACGACTGGCCGGCGGATGCGGGCAGGCAGTAGTGCCAGCGTGTCCTCCCCCTGTCGCCGAGCGCGGGCGAGGTCGGGGCCGTCGAGTCCAAACAGGTTGACACCAACGGTGAAGGCCGCGTTGAACACGTTGCCTATCGACACCGACGGCGAGCCGGTCTCGATGGCGTGCATCGTCTTCTGGGTAACGCCGACGCGCGCAGCGAGATCCAGCTGCGTCCACCCGCGCGCCGCACGCGCAGCCTTGATCTGGTTGCCCAGCACGGCGAGCGCATCCTGGGATGCGCGAGTTACAGCTATCATCCGCCGAGCCATACCCCGAACCTCCATAGATTGCTGTCTAGCAAGCTTTAGGAGCATTCTATTCCGCACATAGAGAGAGTCAAGCTGTGAGAGGAAGTGACGATGTCAGAGGAACGCACCCGGGCTGGTGTTGCCTACACCTTCGATGGATCGCACCACGTTCAGTTGGCCATTCCGCAAGGCGGTGAGGATCCCGCGACGGTTCTACGCCGACATTCTCGGCATGTCCGAGATCGAGAAGCCGCCAGTGCTCGCGGCTCGCGGCGGCTGCTGGTTCCGTTCCGGCCGACTTGAGCTGCACCTCGGCGTGGAAACGGATTTCGAGCAGCGGCCAAGGCGCATCCAGGAATCCTTGTCAGAGATCTCGACGCGCTCGCCACACGGATAGAGCAGATGGGTGGCCACGTCGACTGGGACGACAATTTCCCCGGTCACCGCCGCTTCTACGTTCACGACCTGCACGGGAACCGGCTCGAATTCCTGGAACCGATCGCCGATGCCTGAACCGGACGGCACGGCGCCACCTCAACCCGACCGGCCTGTCACCTCGGGTTCGCCGCGTTGCCGGATTGGGTTACGCCTTGTCTTCGCGGGTGAACGTCACATGAACACGTCTGGTCACACCGTTACTTTCGGCGTGCTCGGGGGTTGGGTATTTCCGTGAACATTTCGCGAAGAAGCCTGCTCACCTCTACGGGGGTGCTCGCCGGAGCTGGCCTGCTCGCAGGCGCCGGGCTCGGACGTGACCTTCTCACCGCGGCCCCCGCCACGGCCGCGACGACGGCCCTGCCGGCTCCGGCCGCCTCGGGCATCGAGAATGTCGTCGTCGTGATGATGGAGAACCGCTCCTTCGACCATTTCCTCGGTTGGTTGCCCGGCGCCGACGGCAAGCAGGCCGGCCTGACGTTCACCGATCGATACGGGCTCAAGCACGCCACGCACCACCTCACGGACTACGCGAGCTGCGCCTTCAACGATCCGGACCATTCCTACGAGGGTGGTCGCATCGAGTTGAACAACGGCCGGTGTGACGGGTGGCTCAAGGCAGGCGAGAACGACTCGCTCGCTGTCGGCTATTACACCCAGCCCGATCTGGCCTTCCTCGGTCAGGCAGCTCCGGCTTGGACGGTATGTGACCGGTACTTCTCGGCCGTCATGGCAGAGACCTACCCCAACCGCCTCTACCAACATGCCGCCCAGACCGACCGGCTCCACAACTCGACAGCGACCTCGACGCTCGCCACCATTTGGGACCGGCTGGCCGCAGCCGGTCTGGCTGGCCGCTACTACTTCTCCGATATCCCCTTCACGGCCTTATGGGGCACCAAGTACCTGTCGATCTCCCAGCCGTTTCCGGCGTTCCTCGCCGACGCGGCGGCGGGCCAGTTGCCGGCTGTGTCCTTTCTCGATCCGCGCTTCGAAGACGAGGGCTCGGGCAGTTCGGGCGATGACCACCCGAAGGCCGACATCCGCGCCGGCGAGAAGTTCCTCAACCAGGTCTATGAGGCAATTACGTCCAGCCCGAATTGGGCTAACACAGTCCTTGTCATCAACTTCGACGAGTGGGGTGGCTTCTACGACCACGTGGCTCCAGGCACGGCTCCGGACGTATCTTCCGACACGGCCCTTCGGGGGTTCAGAGTGCCGGCGCTGGTGATCTCGCCGCGTGCCCGCCGGCGTTACGTCGCGCACAACATCTACGACCACACCTCCGTGCTCAAGCTGATCGAGTGGCGCTGGGGGTTGCAGTCGCTGACCCCGCGCGATTCGGCTGCGCGCAACCTTGCCGAAGTGCTCGATTTCAGCACACCACCGAACCTGGCTGTTCCCAAGTTCACCATTCCGCCGTTCATCGCCACGGCCTGCCCGGCGGCCGAATTGACCGGAGCCGAGCAGGCTGAATGGCCCGCGCTGAAGAGCAAAGCCATCACCGAAGGATGGAAGCTGCCCTCATGACCACCCATCGCAGCCCCCGACCGAACCGCCGTCGCGCGAGCAGCATTGCAACCCTGGCACTTGCCGGGATCATCGCGCTCACCGGCCTCACGCTGGCACACAGTGCGGACGGCGTGACGGCCCCGTCGA